>JAAUQL010000178.1 GCA_012033595.1 Cyclobacteriaceae bacterium
GAAGTTGATGAGTGGATTGTTAATTATATGACCCCGTTGAATGGCCTTGAGGACTAAGAATGGTGAATAGTCTCTCTTGTTTTGGAGTAGAGTGTAATACCCGTTTTTTCGATTCGTCTTATTAAATCTGCGGAAGCGATTCGGTCAAAGATCAGAATGTCAAACGTATTAAGAGAGTCCAGTTTTTCCAGTTGTTTTTCAAATTGAATCACATCGTCTATTCCAAGATTCCTTCCTTTCAGGATTAGGTCAACATCGGATCCGGAGCGATAATTACCGGTTGCCCGAGAGCCAAACAGAATAATTGCTTCAATGCTAGCCTGAGTTTCACCAAACATCATTACTGTGCGCAAAAACTCATCTGGCAAACCAAACATCATAACAGCGATTTTAATTTTTCGTCTAATTTTTTAAGAAGAGGAAAGTAGTCTGATTGAATTTCAGTCACGATCCTTCTGGCGGTACTCTCGTCATACGTGTGGGTAGTTTCATTTCTACTTTTGAGCATCCGCGCCCACCCCATGCTATTTTCAATATATCCATCGTGTAGCGACTGTTCAAGCACAGGCCGCGGACCGAGTATATCGGCATATCCACTAAAGACTAATAAATCCTGTAGTGTTTTCCAGGCTAGTTCAAAGGTAAACTCAAACCGTTGAATTAAACCTTCTTGCTCTAACTCAGTAAGAGAAGTTTGGGTAACGGCTCGCTCTAATTTTAGCAGTGCTTTATGGTAATTCTGATAACGGGTTTTCCATCGTACAACATCCATCACACAAAATTAGTACTATCGGTGACTAATATCAATTCTCAAGAAGCCGCAATCTTGCCCACAGCATCAATAAACCGATCCAGGTCTTTGGTGGTTGTGTAAACATGCGGAGTTACGCGCACGGCATTTACGTTTTCCCATTTAATGGAAACGGTATGAATCTGATATTCACTAAAAAGTTTACTGGCAACATCCCCTACATCCATGCCATCAATACTAAACGTGCCCAGTGCACAGGAGTATTCCGGTTTCATGGAAATGTGAAACTTAACGCGTGGATTTTTGCGAGTGCATCGCACCAGTAGCGTTTCAAATAATGCAAGCGCTCTTGCTTTCTTTTTCCGCCAATGGCATTGTGAAAATCAATCGCCTGACCGATGGCCTGCTCGGGCGCAAAAGATCGGGTACCTAACGCTTCAAATTTTCGGATGTCAGGACTAAGCGGTTTATCATTGGGAAAATGGGCCATGTTTTTCAATGAGGGGCTTGCGAACGTACATTAACCCGGTGCCAAAGGGGGCACACAACCACTTGTGCAAACTGGTGCCAAAGTAATCGCAGTTCAAATCGGAGATCTTATAATCGATATGCGCAAAAGAGTGGGCGGCATCAACAAGGGTAGTAATGCCCCGCTTGCGGGCTTCGGCACATAGTTTTGCTGCAGGTAATATTTGCCCAGTCCATGTTATTAAGTGAGTGATGTGCCAGATTTTTGTTTTAGCTGTTGTGCCATCAATATATGCCTTCAAGACCACATCGTCATTTTCAACCGGCAGGGTAAGATTGATCCAATTAATTTTTACTCCTTCCCGCTGCTCGCGTTGTTTCCAGGCATGAATCATGTTTGGGTAATCCTGTTTGGTCATCACAATTTCATCGCCTCGCTTTAAGTCGATACCCCACGTAAATGTGCCGAGGGCTTCTGTCGTATTGCGATTGATTGCTAATTCTTCATTGCTTACTCCAGCCAGGTCGGCCAGTTTTCTACGCAGTGGTTCGCGGCCTTTATCTAAAATCTGCCACATGTAATACGTTGGAGCTTCGTTGCTTAAGTGGTAGTACAGATCTACAGCGTCTTGCACCACTTTGGGTTGTGGACTCACACCGCCATTATTAAGATTGAGAATATTGGGAGTAACGGTATACGCCTGGGCCATGCGGGCCCATAAATCTTCATCGTTGGCCGCTGCCAGCGGAGCCAGTTTATTTAGCGACACCAAAGCATCAGAAATATCTTCTGCCAAAGCCTGGCTGGCGAGGGAGCTAAGTGAAAGCGCACCGACTGCACCAAGTGATTTTTGAAAGAAGGATCTGCGAGAAGTCATAAGCGAATTGATTTTAAATTAATGTATTAATTATGTCAACATAACGCCATCAGCAACTTTATCGAGCTTGCCAGTGTAAATTAACTGGATAGTATGCAATGTAGTAGAAGCAATTTCCGTCATTGCATCGATCGTGAAGAACGCCTGATGCCCCGTAACCAATACATTAGGGAAACTCATCAATCGTTGAATGCGGTCGTCATCAATGATTGTAGCAGACAAGTCTCTGAAAAAAAGTTTTTCCTCTTGCTCGTATACATCCAGCCCAAAGTTGGCCACCTTACCCACCTTCAAGGCTTTAATCATATCATCCGTATTAATCAAGGCTCCACGACTCGTGTTGATTAAAGTTACGCCTGGTTTCATTTTTTCAATTACTTTACCGTTGATCAGATAATGGTTTTCAGGCGTGAGTGGACAATGCAAAGAAATTACATCTGCCTCGCTGAGAACTTGATCGAAATCAACATATGAAAACCCAGTTAGTTTCAACTTTTCATCCGGATGGGTATCGTATGCCAACACACGGCAACCAAAGCCTAACATAATTTTTATAAAAGCTTTACCAATCTTACCAGTCCCGATAACGCCAATTGTTTTTCCGTGAAGATTAAATCCAAGTAATCCATTCAGCGAAAAATTTTGCTCACGCACCCGGTTATAAGCCTTATGAGTTTTCGGTTTAAAGTAAGAAGCATGGCCACCGTATGCTCTGCTACAGACTCGGGCGAATAAGCGGGCACACGACAAACCTTAATGTTGTTGCGTTGGGCGGATTCCAGGTCAACATTGTTAAAACCGGAGCATCTCAGAGCAATTAATCTTGTTCCTCCTTCATAAAGTTTTTTCACCATATCTTCCGAAACCAAATCGTTTACGAAAATGCATACAACATCGTAACCCTGGGCCATAAGCACACTCTCTGGCGAAAGATGATTTTTAAAGTACTTTAAATCATATCCAAATTTTGTATTTACCAAATCAAAAATTTCTTTATCATATGGTTTAGTGTCAAAAAAAGCGATTTTCATGTTTTAAAATATTAACTTTTATGGATTTAAGATATCCGATATTGATTACTGAATCATGGGGTAACTTCCCTTTTTTTAAGGAATTGAAACTGATTCGAAATTATTATTTAGCAACAAGTAATATTCCTTATAACCAGCCGCCCTTAGTAATTCGAATGCAGTATTAAATTCACTAAGGATTTCATTGGGGAGATGTGCATCTGAATTTACCATTACTTTCACTCCCATACGGCACATTTCTTTAAATATTTCTTGTCCTGGATAAAAGGTATTTCCTCTTTTCTTATATATGCTCCGGGTATTTATTTCAACGATAGAACCTGCATCTCTTGCAACTTCAAGTGTTTTGAGCAACTCCTCACGAAATACAGGATGATCTTCAGGGATAAAGCAATCGTGTTGATGTTGCATCTTTAATTTGTCAATATGGCCAATAACAGGAGGTTGCAAATCTTTAATCATTTTACGGTTATAATCAAAGAATTTTCGTGTAACTATTAATGGGTCATTCTGGAAGATTTCTTTAAACCCTTTTCTGAATTCATCATTAGGTCCGTCAATTGTCCATCTTTTACCATCAGGGTATGAGTCAATAAAGTGGACGGATCCTATGAAATAATCAAATGGTCCGGATTGTAGCAATTGCTTGGTAATGGTAATATATCCGGGAAGTAATCCACCTCAAGTCCCAGGTAAATCTGTAAATCGGATTGATATTGTTCCTTTAGTCCGAGAATTTCGGTGATATAAGCTTTTAGCCGGGATTGTGGAACAGCCCAGTTACAATCGAAAGGAACCGGAGCATGTGCAGAGAAGCCCAAAGATACCATTCCAAGTTGTAAGGCTTGCTCTACATATTTTAAGGGGTGCGCACCTCCATCACAGAAATGGGTGTGCATGTGAATATTCGAATGCATTTTTATTGTTTGTACGAAATGGTTACGGTCTGTTTCAGATCGGGATGAAGGCTTTTAGCTACAGGACAGTTTGCTACTGCATGTTCTATTATTTTTCTTTCTTTTTCCGAGTAATTATTATGTGGAAATTGGAGGTCAATAATTATTTCGCCAACTCTTCGGGGATCATTAATCATTACTTTGGTAACTTTTGCAACGGCACCATTTATGTCGAAGCCATGGGTTCGGGTGGCAATTCCGATGATTGTAATCATACAACTGGCCAACGAAGTTGCCATTAAATCGGTTGGTGAAAAAACTCACCTCTTCCCTGGTTGTCGGGTGGCGCATCCGTAATAATTTTTTTACCCGTACTTTAATATGAACGGCTTCGGTTCTAAGATCGCCTAAATATGTGACGTTTGAAGTTTCCATAGTTTTATTTATATACATATAAAGCAAAACTATAAATAAATGTTCAGGAATTTGTCGACTTGCAGGATCTCATTAAACCTAAAATAAAAAAGCCTGCTGATATTTGCAGCAGGCTTTGAATAAAAAAATTTTAAATTCTATTTGGTTTGTGCATCATGTTTTTGGCGATAAATATTCCGGCTAGTCCCTTGATTGTTCGCGATGCAGTTTTCTTCTTTCTGCTGCAGTTACTACACCATCTGA
>JAAUQL010000083.1 GCA_012033595.1 Cyclobacteriaceae bacterium
TGTCAGGACTTCTAACTATCTCTGTCAGACTTATAACTGTCTCTGTCAGACTTCTAACTATCTCTGTCAGACTTCTAACTATCTCTGTCAGACTTCAAACTGCCTCTGCTTTTTTGAATCCATCCCCCTAAGCCTTTGTGAAGGCGGAATGGTACCTTTGATTTTTTCGGCTTTATTGATCAAATTCATTTGCCTCTTTAGTAGAGCGCTTAAAACCGGCAAATTTTCAGAAATGTACGCTTTTGACCAATCCCCCTTTTCCAAAGGGGGGCGGTAGGGAGCTTCGGCAATAACTGGATGGTTGCAGATAGGCAGAGGTTGCCACGTCGCCAGCGCTGGTGCTTTTGCCTCCACTCATTCAGGTCACACTGCTTCTCGCCTGCCATACTTGCACTTAAAATCCACGGTTCTTACTTTCTTTTCTTTGATGCTTAGAATGTAAGTAAAGACAAATCAATGCTTCCGCGCGCTATCCGGCGCACCCCGTGGGCCGGCGCTTATTTGCAGCTATATAATCATTCACAAAATGTTAGATTTTCATTCTGAACCACATGGAAAAAGTTGAATGACTGGTAGATTATATTGAAACCCGTTCCAAATCAATAGTCCTTTTATTGATGTCTGTTCGCAACACTTTAACGCGGATATCATCGCCCAGGGTGATAGATTTTCCGGTGTTTTGTCCAATGACACGGTATTGCTCCGGCTCATGGATATAATAGTCGTCGTCCAGGTCGGCAAGCCGCACCATTCCTTCGCATTTAGTGGCCGTTATTTCCACATAAATACCCCATTCGGTAACGCCTGCCACTATACCATCGAAGATTTCGCCTACCATAGATTGCATAAATTCCACCTGCTTGTATTTGATGGAAGCGCGCTCGGCATCAGCAGCACGCTTTTCCATCTCCGACGAATGCTGGCACTTTTTCTCATAGGCATCCTCGTTTAGCGTGTTGCCCTCGTGGAGGTAGTGCTGGAGCATACGATGAACCATCATGTCGGGGTACCGTCTGATGGGCGAGGTAAAATGGGTATAATGAGGAAATGCCAGTCCAAAGTGTCCTTTTGCCTCGGTGGTATATTTTGCTTTGGCCATCGAGCGGATTGCAAGGGTTTGCAACACATTTTGCTCTGGTTTACCTTCTATGTCTTCTATCAGATTGTTGAGCGATTTGCTGATGGCCGCTTCATCTACCCGGAGATCGTGGCCAAATTTTTTGGCAAACACCGAAAACGCATTGAGTTTTTCTATATCGGGAAAATCATGAGTCCGATACACAAATGTGTTTTTCACCTTGCCCGGCTTCATTTTATATACATACTCAGCTACCTTTTTATTTGCCAACAGCATAAATTCCTCCACCAGTTTGTGGGCATCTTTGCGCTCTTTGGTTTTGAGTCCGATGGGTTTGCCATTTTCGTCCAGGTCAAATTTCACTTCTGTGGTTTCGAAATTGATGGCACCGCGCATAAATCTTTCGGCGCGCAGCTTCAGGGCAAACTCATTGAGGGTGGTGAGCTCGGCAAAAAAGTCGCCGCTTTTGTTTTCTATCCTTTCCTGAGCTTCTTCATAGGTAAATCGTCGGTCGGAGTGGATAACCGTCTTGCCATACCATTCTTTTTTCACATGTGCGTTGGCATCGAGCTCAAAAACAGCCGAAAAAGTTAGTTTGTCCTCATTGGGTCGGAGTGAGCACAACTCATTGCTTATTTTTTCGGGAAGCATGGGAATGGTGCGATCTACCAGATAGACCGAGGTGGCGCGCTCTTCTGCTTCGTCTTCGAGCATGGTATTGGGCCGGATATAGTGAGTAACATCGGCAATATGCACGCCCACCTCTATGTGGCCATTGTCTAGCTTTTTAATGGAGAGTGCGTCATCAAAGTCTTTGGCATCGAAGGGGTCAATGGTGAAGGTGATTTCGTGACGGAAGTCGCGCCGCTTATTTATCTCTTCGCTGGTGGCACCATCCTCAATATTTTGTGCTTGTTGGCTTATGGCTTCCGGAAATTCAAAAGGAAGACCAAACTCGGCCATGATGGAATGTATTTCAGCGTTGTTTTCGCCGGACTGGCCAAGCACCCTGCTTATTTTTCCTTCAGGGCTCTTATTGGGGCCGGGCCAATTGGTGATTTCCACAATCACCTTGTCGTCGTGTTTGGCATCATTGAGATCGCGCGGCGAGATAAAAATATCATAGTGCATTTTTTTGAAATCGGGTACCACAAAAGCATATTTCGAAGATACCTCTACGCGACCGACAAATTCTTTGCGAAAGCGTTCGATGATTTCTACTACCTTGCCTTCGACACGTCCCGACCTGCCTTTTGATTGGAAGAGCTCTACCCTCACCAGGTCATCGTCCAGGGCATAATTAATATTTTCGGCTTTCACTATCACATCTTCCTCTCTTCCCTCAGAGATAATGTATGCAAATCGGGGGTTGACAAAATCTACTTTGCCAACGATTTCCTTGCCCGAACCCTTAGGCTTACCTGATTTTGATCTGCCTTCCTTACCCTGGTTTATTTCTATCAGAATAGATTTTGCTATGTTTTTGGTTTTTTTGTCGTGTATGCCAAGTTTTTTGATGATTTGCTTCAGAGACCACTTTTCGCTCCCCTGTTCACTTAGCAGGTTTTTTATCTGGTGTTTCAAATCGGAGAAGTTTCCTTGACTTCCCCCTCTTTTCTTTTTCTTTGTCATGTGTTTGGAAATAATGTTTTTCTCGCATAGGCGAGCCTTCTTCTCAATTGTGCTTTGCGGATATCCTCAACATCGCCCTTGGGAATGGCATTGATCAGATTGCGGGTGTATTCCTCTTTGGGTCGTTCGAAGAGTGCATCGGGATAACCGATTTCCACCAGCTTGCCATTGTTCATTACAAATATCCGGTCGGCCATAAATTTGATTACGGACAAGTCATGCGATATAAATAGGTATGTAAATTTAAATTCTTTTTTGAGATCGTTGAGCAGGTTGAGCACCTGTGCCTGGACGGAGACATCGAGGGCCGACACCGACTCATCGCAAATGATAAATTTTGGGTTGGTGGCCAGGGCACGTGCTATGCAAATCCGCTGCCTTTGTCCACCGGAAAATTCGTGCGGATAGCGATAATAATGCTCACTGCTCAACCCAACCTTTTCGAGTAATTCAAACACCCGCTTTTTTCGAGCAGTTTTTCCAACAACGATTTCATGGATTCTTATTGGTTCGCCGATGGCTTCGCCCACCGTTTGCCGGGGGTTGAGCGAGGAGTAAGGATCCTGAAAGATAATCTGCATTTGCCTGCGCAACTGCCTAAGCTGCCTGCCTCTGAGCTCATGTACCCGGTGACCGTCAAAAACGATTTGACCCTTACCAGGATCTACCAGTCTGATGATGCTCCTGCCCAGGGTAGTTTTACCACAACCTGATTCGCCCACCAAACCGACAGTTTCTCCGGGGTAAACTTCAAAGCTCACATCATCTACGGCAATGATTTCTTCTTTTGCCTTGCCAAACAGCCCCTTTTTTATGGGAAAGGACGTACTGAGGTTGTTGACCCTAAGTATTGGGCCTCCTTGTATCACGTCGAGGCGCTTTTGTATGGTTTCTTTTTTGAGTTCTGCATTTAGCAGCAAGGCTTCGCCAATCGAATTGTAGGTTTTTTTGATGGTACCGTCTGCTTCTTGTCCGCTGGTCATAAAATCGCTTACTGTGGGCAATCTGCGCAATTTGATGTCGAGTCTGGGACGGCATGCCAGCAAACCTTTGGTATAAGGATGCTCCGGATGGTTGAAAATTTTAAATACATTTCCTTCCTCCACTATTTTTCCTTCATACATCACAATGATCCTGTCTGCTACCTCGGCGATTACGCCCAGGTCATGGCTGATAAAAATGATGGAAGTATCGTGGTTTTCTCGCAGCCCCTCCATCAGGCGCAATATGTTGGATTGTACCGTTACGTCCAGCGCGGTGGTGGGTTCGTCGGCTATGAGCACAGAAGGATTGCACGACATGGCCATGGCGATCATGACCCGTTGTTTTTGCCCTCCCGATATTTGGTGTGGGTAGGCATGGTATATTTTTTCGGCACGAGGAAGTTTCACTTCCTCAAACAAGGCAATCGTCTTTCGTTTGGCTTCTTCCGGTCTCATGTGATTGTGTACCAGAAGCGCCTCCTCTACCTGGTTGCCACAGGTGTACACCGGATTGAGGGAACTCATCGGCTCCTGGAAGATCATGCCTATTTCATTGCCCCTGATGGCGCGAAGTTTCCTTGCCGGCAGGTTTAAAATATCGACCTTGCCAAATTGCCTTGAATTAAACCAAACTTTCCCGGTGTTGTAGCTGGCAGGTGGCGTGGCGATCAGGTTCATGATAGAAAGTGCCGTGACCGACTTGCCAGACCCAGACTCTCCGACTATACCTATGGTTTCGCCTCTGTGCAATTTGAAGCTGACGTCATCTACGGCGCGGGTTTCGCGACCATGACTCATGAAACTCACGTGCAACTGATCGACGTGGAGAATAGTAGTAAGATCCGATAATTTGGCTTTGTCCACTATTCAAAGATAACTTATGTTGTTTATATCAATAGGCTGCATGGCATTGAGTTTTAAGAAAACCTGCGCTGTTACCATCACATCTTTTTGACAATACTGAGATATTCTTTCCAGGTTTTTTTCTTTATAATAAACCTTATTTACCTGGCTGCCATCTATATCGTCTTTGCTGGACGAAATGCCAAAGAGGGAGGCCAGCAAATCGAGAGAGGTGAAATTTTTGCGATCGCCAAACTTCCACATTTCCAGGGTATCGATATGGCAGATTTCCCATGGTTTCTTATCTCTAAGATCGAGTGCCTCGGGAATAGCCATGCCATGTACCAGCATGCGACGGCACAGATAAGGGAAATCGAACTCTCTGCCGTTGTGGGCAACCATCCGCAAATTTTTGGCTTCAAATTTTGATTCTATCAATGTTTTAAAATTCTCTAATATTTCCTGCTCGCTTTCGGAAGCGAATGACTTGATGCGCAAACCCGGTTTATGATTTTCATCCATGGTAAAAACACCTGCCGAAATACAAATCACTTTGCCAAACTCCGCATAAATGCCTGCTTTTTCGAAATACAATTGATCGGGTGGGTAGTCATCGGCTCCTGGCATATGCACTGACTTTTTGTTCCAAAGCGATTGCAAGCGCTCATCCATATCTTCATAGCGTTCATAAGCCGAAGCGGTTTCTATGTCGATCACCAAAAAGTTTTTGTATGTCTTTTCGAATAAATTTTTCATTATTTAGATCAAGTCTGGCGCCACGGCACAAAATAGTGATTTTAATCGGATTATAGCCTGAACAGCAGATCAAGTAGCAAATCGGATAGGGATGCCAATGCAAAAGCCCAAAAAATGGCGCTGATCAACATATACGTGAAAATGCGTTTTCTTTTCCCGCCAAGGGTAGTGACCAACAAGGTACCAATAACCGGTGAAAAAAAAACCGGAGTGAAAAACGAAACCCCAAACTCGCCATACCCACGCCAAATCTTTATGATCCTCCGGTTGCGGCGGGTAAACAATTTTTGCCTGGAACCATATTTGGCACGGATCAACTTTCTCAGCTTTTGGCCATAGAAGGATATCACGATCACTGAAGTCATCATACCCAGTATGGTCATACAAGCTGTAATCACCAGGTTGAGGTTATATGCCGCGCCAAATGCCGGGCCGCCAACGAATTTGAACATGCTGATCAAATATACTATGATATATTTCATCACCTCAGAGAACATGTGCTAAACCACTACTGTGTAAACATATATGGAATATACTACGAGTAAAATAAGACCATCGACTCTCCCGACTTCCCTGCGCATAATCATAAGTGGCAGGATCATCAATGTAATTAGCAACATCCAAATAATATCTTTGTTTAGTATATCTACATGCACAGGTATGCTTTGTATCATGCTCGTAAGGCCCAGAATGGATAGTATGTTAAAAATGTTCGAACCCATCAGATTGCCAAGTGCCAGGTCGCTTTGCCCCTTGTAGGAGGCTACGCAGGCGGTGACCAACTCTGGCAAACTGGTACCTAAGGCCACCACCGTGAGTCCGACTACGCGCTCTTCCACCCCCAGACTCAGGGCAAGCTCTTTGGCACTGCCCACAAACCACTCACTTCCGTAGTACAGTCCCAGGCAGCCAATGGCTATAAAACCCAGGTCTTTCCAGATTTGTTTGGAAGGCGCATCTGGTATATCGTCCTGATCCATCATTTTTTGCATAGCTTTCACATCTTTGCGCGATTGCCTGATGATGAATACCAAATACAAGAGCAGTAAGACCACAAACAGCACTCCTTCCCAAAATTCTAAAAAGCCTTCGCGCACCGTAAGGTAAAGCAAGAGTGCAGAACCCATAGTGACCGGCCAATCCACTTGTATGCTATTGGATTGTACTTTTACCGGATTGATCACCGCTGTAAGTCCCAGCACAAGCGCCAGATTGCAAATGTTAGACCCCACCACATTGCCCATGGCCAGGTCGGGACTACCAGATACAGCCGATTGTATGGAAATGACCAGCTCAGGAGCTGATGTGCCAAATGCTACTATGGTAAGACCTACCACCAGAGGCGATAGATGCAAGCGCAGGGCAATACTTGAGGCACCTTTAACCAAATAATCACCTCCTACTATGAGGACGATCAAGCCAATGATCAAAAGCGTTATAGTTGTTGCCATAAATAATGTTTGATTTGTTTGGTGGCTGCAAAGGTGCTAAAAATGCAAATAATATCATATATCCAAAATAAGTGCAATAAACCCCGGCACCTGAATGTATCAATTGCTATGTTGGTTTGTTGGAGGTTGTGGACTGTAAAGACCTGCGGCTCCAATAAAAATTCGTTTCTGCATTTATTTCAATAGCGAATTTAATTCATCATTTCAAATATTATGTTATCCATATAATTATTTTCTTTGCTGTTCAAAATTAGCCCCCGGGGCATTAAGAACCTATGTTTAGACTGTTGAATTCGCTTTGCAAAGTACATAGCCCATCGGGCGAAGAGGTGTATATGAAACAGTTTATTTTGTCATATGTGCAAGCCAATGCCAAATATTGGAGATCGCAACCCCAGATATTCCATGGAGATTTGTTTCAGGATTGTGTAGTGTTGGTCTTTGGCACGCCGCGTACAGCAGCTTTTGCACACATGGACACGACAGGCTTTACTGTACGATATCAGAACCAGCTCATTCCGATCGGCAGTCCGGAGGTGCAAGGCGGCGAACAGCTCACTGGCAGGGATGAGCTCGGAGAGATCGCATGCGGGCTCGAGCTGCATGACGATGGCCATTGCTACCATCGATTTGGCAGGGCGATAAGCCCGGGCACCAGTCTGGCCTTCAAAAACAGCTTTGTAGAGAATGACACATTTATCATCTCACCTTATCTCGATAATAGGGTGGGCATGTTCAATCTGCTAAAGGTAGCTGAAACGATAGCGCATGGTGCACTGGTTTTTTCCTGCTGGGAAGAGCATGGCGGCGGCTCTGTGCCCTATCTCGTTAAATTCCTTTACGAAAATTTTGGTATCTCAAAAATGCTCATATCAGATATTACCTGGATTTCGGATGGCATAGACTTCGATGAAGGCGTGGTGATATCTAATAGAGATCGGAATATTCCCCGAAGATCTTTTGTACAGCACATCACACGTGTGGCTATGCAACATGGCATTCGCTTTCAGCAAGAAGTAGAAGCCCATGGTTCGAGCGATGGCAGAGAAATACAAATTTCGCCCTATCCGATTGACTGGTGCTTTGTAGGACCGCCCATTGCCGATGCCCACAGCGACCACGAATCGGTCGCCAAAAAAGACATCCATAGTACCATAGAGTTGTACAAAGTGCTAATGGCACAGCTATAACCTACTCAAACCTTTTGCAGAGGGATGATTTGCTAATTGTTCTTTTAGTTCTACATTTGCAGAACCAAAAGAACCTTATCAATCGGCAATGCTGTCAGAGAAACAGAAGCAGTTAGTGGAAAAAATAGGAATATACTTCGAGCATAGTATGCCTCCTGCGGCTGCCCGCATATTGGCCTTGCTCATCGTATCCGATCAGGATTCTTTCTGTTTTGACGATATCAGAGCCAACCTGAACCTGAGCAAAAGCGCCACTTCCAATGGCATCAACGCGCTGCTGGGGGTCAATAAGATTGAATATTATACCAAGACCGGTGACCGCAAGCGATATTTCAAGTGGAAGCCGAACAGTACCATTGGGCATTTCAAAACAGAAATAGAAAAGATACTTGGATTGAATATTTTGCTGGAAGATGCCCTACACCTGAAAAAAGACAAGGACTCGCACAACGCTCAGATGCTTGCAGAATTATCTGATTTGATGCACTATCTCTACCAGGAGACCTCGAGCATTTACGAACTATGGAGAACGAACAAACAACAAATACAATAAAAAACAATGAAAGAGATAATAGATAATGTAGAAAGGATACTACAAAATTACAACATCTCCTTAAATGAGCTGAACCGCTTCCCCGGCAAGAAGTTCTTGTCGCAGGCTTCGGATCCCAAACGCCTGCAAATGCTCATAGAGCAACGGTTTCATAAACAAATCGGATTGAAAGACGCCAAAGAGCTGGAAATTTTGCTATTGACCTATAATTACATTTCGCACAACTAGCGATGGGCCATGGCGAAAATTGGCATTTTAAAACGAAAAAAAATATATAAACTCTTAAGGTTTGGGTTCACTACCAGTCTGATTTATGGGATCATTTTTTTTATAGAAACCAAAAAAGTGATCCTGCCCCAGTTGGCCACCGGCTTTGTCTTTGGCATGATGGTAGGCATACTCGAAGAAATCGCATCCCACAGGCGAATATTATCCATATCGCTTCCATTGCAGTTTGCATTTAAGCTCATTGGCATTTTTTTTATTCTGTTTTTCATTTCTTCTATACTTACCCTTTCATTTGTCACCTTCAGTGAGGTGGAGTTTGATACCATACTGAGCCACCTCAAACAAAAGGAAATTTCCAGCAGCATCATTTCTTCCTTCTTTGTGGCGCTCATGGTTTCTGGTTATTTTCAAATCGAACGGCTCATTGGCACCAACCTGCTCATCAATTACCTGAGCGGCCGGTACCGCAAACCAAAAAAGGAAATCAGGGTTTTTCATTTTCTCGATCTGCGGTCTTCTACCAGCATTTCTGAAAAGCTTGGCAACGAAACTTATTACTCGTTTCTCAATGACGCCATCTATGATATGTCGCAGTCGATCATGGAGACCAAAGCGGAAATATATCAGTATGTCGGCGATCAAATTGTCTTTACCTGGCCCCTGGACAAAGGAATCACCAACAACAATTGCCTCCGCTTATTTGAAAAAATCACCGATAAACTAGAAAGCCGTAAAGCTTATTATTTGAAAACCTATGGCTATGAGCCCAAGTTTAAAGCTGCCATTCATGCGGGTATCGTATTGGCCGCCGAAATAGGCCACATCAAAAAGGACATCGTGTACTCGGGTGATGTGCTGAACGTGACCTCCCGCATGGAATCACTTTGCAATAAATACAATGCGGATATTCTCATCTCCAAATCGCTCTTCAATTTGCTTGAAAGAAAGCATGAGATCATCTACGAAGACCTTGGGCAAATGACCTTGAAGGGCAAAGATGAAAAACTGGAACTGATAAAGATTTTTCCTTCAGAATCGAACTTTCAAAAAGAACGTAAGGAACTGGAAAAAGCGCTGAAAGTTAATTGAGCGCTTTTTTTGGTAGCTACACATGCTTTTCTCTGCCATGCAAAACTTGTTGAACCCCTATTCAATAAGCTTTTCTAAAGCTCCGGTTTAACAACAGTATATCAGGATTCGATCAACTTTTAAAAACAAAAGATAAAAACCCCGCCATAAGACATGATGACGGGGCAATAAGAAATATGTGAAGCAAAGGCCGATGTGTTTCCATCCATGCTGCTGCCTGCCCTGCCAGTAGAAAGGAGCCTACTCTTCGACAAAGCGCTGAAAATCAGTTTTTATCTCTTTGGGTGGAAAGTGGTTATTCCCTTCATTCACATCTGCGGTTTCTTTGAATGGGTCGAAGACGATATTGTCAAGTTCCTTTTTCAATACAAATACCTTTGTGACCTCGTCTTCACTGAGCCTCCAGATTTCTGCCGGTATTCGCTTTATTTCAGAAGAGCCATCGCGATAGTTGAATTGAAGTATAACCGGCATTACCAACCCTCCTTTGTTCCTTAGTTTTACCTCATAGAAATTGTTGTTGCCCGAGAGCTTTGCGTCGGCATCCAACAGCGGGGTTTTTAATGGCTTAGGGTTTTGGAGTTTTTCTGTGGGGGTCTGGTTAAACTCAGTCGAAAAGCCTTTGGTTTCCAGTCCCCCTTCTCCATTGTCAACCGCATTCTTTTTCCTTTTGCCTTGTTTACCGTTATTGTTCACATTTGCCTCACCTTCTATTTGCTCTACGTACTTATACCAGTTCACATCTGCCACTTCTACGTCCACATTGTCGGTGGTGTAGAACCAGCCCTTCCAAAACCAGTCCAGATCGACGGCGCTGGCATCTTCCATAGTCCGGAAGAAGTCTGCCGGAGCCGGGTGCTTAAATGCCCATCGGTTTGCATATTCTTTGAATGCGTAGTCAAATAGTTCGGGTCCCATCACCGTTTCGCGCAGTATGGCCAGCGCGGTTGCTGGTTTGGCATAGCCGTTATTTCCAAATTGTTTGATTTGCTCCGAGTTGGTCATGATGGGCACCATGGTGTCTTTGCTGCCTTTCATGTAAGGGATGATCTTCTCCGGTGGTCCCCTTCGCGATGGGTAGTTGGGATCCCACTCCTGCTCGGCAAGATATTGTACAAACGAATTGAGACCTTCATCCATCCAGGTCCATTGCCGCTCATCTGAGTTAATGATCATCGGAAAAAAATTGTGCCCAACCTCATGAATAATTACCGAGATCATGCCGTGTTTGAGTCTTTCGCTGTAGGTGCCATTTTTATCAGGCCTGCCATAGTTGAAGCATATCATGGGGTATTCCATACCGTTGGATGCCTCTACCGATATGGCCACCGGGTAAGGGTAGTCGATGGTGTATTTAGAATATGTCTTAAGTGTATGCGCCACCACTTTCGTGGAATATTCTTCATAAAGCGGATTGGCTTCTTTGGGATAGTACGACATGGCCATCACCTTTTTGCCCGCTATATCCACCCCCATAGCATCCCAAATTAGTTTTCGCGAACTTGCAAAGGCAAAATCGCGCACATTGCTGGCATGGTACTCCCATACACTTTTGGTTTTAGATTTGGCCTTTTCCTTTTTTTCCACCTCTTCCTGAGACACAATGATGACGGGCGTATCTGATGTTTTAGATTTTTCGAACAGCTCGATTTGGGCGGGCGTGAGTACCTGAGCGGCATTTTGGAGCTCTCCGGTCGCCGCTACTATATGGTCAGAGGGCACCGTGATCCGTACCTTGTAGTCGCCAAAGGGAAGGGCAAATTCGCCACGTCCCAGAAACTGCTTATGTTGCCATCCATTTACATCGTCGTACACGGCCATACGAGGAAAGAACTGAGCAATGGTGTACAGGTAGTTGCCATCTTCGGGAAAGTACTCCATGCCCGATCTGCCGCCCACTTCCAGTCTGTTGTTGATATTGTAGGTCCACTTTACATTAAAGGTATAAGCTTCACCGCTTTGTAGCTTCTGTGGCAAATCCACACGCATCATAGTTTTGTTGATGGTATATTTCAGGTCTTTGCCTTTGCTGTCTTTAATTTCCAATATTTTAAAACCCAGATCGTAGTCGTGCCCTATCAGTTCTTTAATGCTCCGGTCGTTGAGCTCGTCTCTGATCTGAGAAGTCTCGGTACTGTAGCTATCCGAAGACTTACTTCGCATGTTTTGTTCCAATTGAAGCCAAAGGTAGTTTAGCCCATCCGGAGAATTATTGGTATAGGTGATCTGCTCCTGGCCACTTATGGTTTGTTTATCGTCGTTGAGTTCTACCTCTATGTTGTAGTCGGCCTTTTGCTGCCAGTATGCTTTGCCTGGCGCACCAGATGCCGATCGTGTGCTATTGGGCGTAGGCAACATGGTGCCCATTTGCTCAAATCTCTGCCCCTCAAAACCTTGCTGCGCAAAAGCCCCCAGGGCTGACACCAACAGCAATCCTACCATTAACCTGATTTTCATGTAAATAAATTTGTTACCAAAATTTAGAATCGAACATAAGCGTGATGGCCACACCGGCAATCCCCGACGATATCACCATCAGCCAATCCCTCCTGTTGATGCCAATGATGCTCAGGAAGAGGAAGGCTATAATCAAAAACACCAGCGAAACAGCTACCTGTGCTGAACCAACACCCAGATTGAAGGCCAGAAATTGATCCCAAAACCTGAAACTACCTTTGGCGATGCCCACAAAATAGGTGCTGTAGCTAAAGCCATGTATTGCTCCAAACAAAACGGCCAAAACATAGTTTTTGTTCATGTTCCCCTGATAACGAAAATTGTCCTTTTTTTTGAATACATTGGTGAAGGACGTAAAAAAAATCGTGAGTGGAAGCAGGAATTCGATCAGGTCAACATTGTACTTCATGACCCCAAAACTCGCCAGGGAAATGGTAAGGGTATAACCCAGAATAAAAAACACAAGCAGTATAATCACTCTTTTCCAGTCCTTTATGCTAAAAACCACGAGAAGAGAAATCAAAAACAGGATATATTCTACACTGTAGATGTCTAAAATATACCTTAGCCCGAGCTTGTAATACAACAAAAACTGTGACATTAAAAAGCCATAATTTTGATTTTAAAAAATTGTATTTTATTAAGAATTGCAATATTAATGCATAAATTTGAAAATCAATAGCAAATTATTGAAATGCTTATAGTCATCGTTAGATTCCTTGCCTTTTTTGCCATGCTGGGCAGCCACCCCTTTCATGTAAGTGTGTGCGAATTGGATCATAATTCCAAAACCAACACCATTGATATTTCCATGAAATTGTTTATCGATGACTTCCAACTTGCATTACAAAAACAAGGTCATCAGGACTTATTTATCGATGACGAAACAGACCAGGAATTATTATCTGCCTACCTGAAAGAAAAATTTGTTCTCAGCATCGATGGCCGACAACTCAACTGGGTATTTTTGGGTTTTGAGCTCATAGACGAGGAGATCAAGTGCTATTTGCAAGTGAAAGACATAGTAACCATTGCTTCCATCACGGTAGAAAACAACACACTGACAGAGCATATTCCCGACCAGGTCAATCTCCATCATTTCGACTATAAAGGAACCACAAAAAGCTTTCGCACCAGCAGCGCTAAGCCCTCAGAGACCATAGAAACCTCAAGTTGGTGAAAATATTTTGCCCAGCGCCACCTCCACTTCCACTTCCCATCTGTGGCCATTGTGCTTCAACAACGAAATCGAGTCCAGCATAAATGGCCTCTTGTAGCTGGTTGTTTTGTGTTGTTGCCAGGCCAGCTCAAACATTTCTGGCGCCAGGTCGCGGTTTGCGAGCGTGATGTGCGGAATAAACACTTTATGACTAGCCACTTGACCGTGATGGGGCTTTAATACTTCGAATAGTGATGCCTGAAGCCGCCTGAGCGCAGGGTGGTCGTCAATGCGGAGGTAAACCACTTTGGGTGCAAAAACACCAAAACCATCTATTTGGAGGATAAATGGATCGAAGCATGGAGCCACAAGCTGCATAGCGTCGGTAAGATGTACCACCTTACCAGCTTCCAGCCCAAAAGGTGGAACTAAAGTGATGTGAGCAGGAGAATTAAGTGCTTTGCTGCTTTTGTATTGTTGGGCAAATTCGCGCTTCAACTCGTACAGTTCATTTCTGAGTGGAGCAGGCGGAATGGCCGCGAGAAAATATAAGGATTCTTTGCTGTGCATAGGCTGGTTATCGGATGTATTTGTACTACAAATGGCAATCGATAAGGCCCATAGATTATAATGTAGGTATGTTCCGATTTTAATGATTTTATTTATACTTTTATAAACAATACTAATATTTGGTTTTTTAAACTTATGCCCTTTCCAAGGAATTTATATTTGACCACAATTTTAATAGGCATAGTCAATCTGTTCAGCATGGCAGTGTATGGCAGCGATTTTATGCTCAATATTATTGCCGGCGACACCATAGTAAAGATGCACGGACACATTACCGATACCCTGAGTCAAAGCCCTGCTTCCATAGGCGTAAAAGCTAAAATCGTATTGGAAAGTTTGCCACATGGCAGCGAAATCGGCATTATCACTTCCAATGATTCCAGTGGCTATTACGAATACTACATCAACCTGAAATATTCTTACCGGATCGAAATTAATTCTGAAGGACACAGGTATTTTGTAGAAAACTTCAAGCCCAGAGCAGCCCTTCGAGACGGGGAAATAAAACGTAACTACTATCTGGAACCCCAGATCAAAGAGAACCAGTTGATCAGGCTCAACGACCTCATCTTTGACCAGGGCGAGTCGCTCATCACTTCCGATTCTTATGGCGAGCTAAACAGGCTGGCCAACATTATGAAGGAAAATGAATCGATACAAATACAATTGGAAGGACATACCGACTACAGGGGCAGTAAAAAGCTGAATATGGAATTGTCGCAAAAACGTGTAGATGCCGTTCGCAACTACCTCATCGGAAAAGAAATTAATCCCAAGCGGATCAAGACCAAAGCTTTTGGGGGCTCCCAACCGCTCATAAAAGAAAAGTCGATCGAAGCCTCTGAACTCAACAGGAGAGTAGAAGTGAGGATATTGAAAGTTAGCTGATTTCAACCAAATATTTAAGGACAGATAATTATAGGAAAAATGTTTAAAGGAAGACTAGTATTGCTTTTCGTGTTCATTTCTTTCAGTGCTTTTGCTCAACGCGTCTATTGGGCCAGTGAAGTATTGGACTTCTCATCAGAACTATCGGCCTATGAATATTCTGCTGAGCAGGTATTGGGCAAACCAAATGCGCTGCCACAAGGAGGCGATAACCCAAATGCCTGGATGCCGGCCAAACCAAATAAGTTGGAGTATATTTCAGTGGCTTTCGACAAAGCCATTAAAGTAGAGCAAATCGTAATTGCCGAAACCTACAACCCGAGTGCGGTGTACGAAATTTTTCTGTATGACAAAGAGGGCAAAGAATACCTGGTACACACCTTTGAGGCCAAGCCGGTCGATATCAGGGCGCGCTTACTTCGCATCAATATTGAGCAGACCAAATACCAGGTCGCTTCGCTCAGGATCATATTAGATGGCCGCAAGGTGCCAGGCTATTCGGGTATAGACGCCATTGGGGTATCATCCTCCAAAAAACCAATAGAAGTGGAAATAGAAGAGCCTGATAACCTCATCGAAAATATTGCCGTGCAAAAACTTAGTGACAACGTGAATAGCCAATATCAGGAAACCAGACCGCTGATTGCCCCCGATGGAAAAACATTGTATTACAGCAGGGCCAACCACCCCGACAACATGGGCGGCGAAAAAGATGAAAACGATATCTGGTATTCGGAACTTAACACTACAACCGGAGAATGGGAAAAATCTAAAAATCTCGGCGAACCTCTCAATAACAAAGGCCCAAATTTTATAAGTTCAATCACCCCCGACGGCAATGCCATGACCGTATTGCTGGGCAATGAGTACACCAACCGTGACAAAATGAAACCCGGAGTGTCGGTTTCCACCAAATCAAGTGAAGGGTGGAGCAAGCCGGAATCTTTGGACATCATCAACGCCTTTATCGAATCTACCGACGGCAACTATTTTCTGGCCAACAACCGCAAAGTGCTCATAATGGCCATAGACCGATACGATGCCTATGGAGGCAAAGATATCTACGTGAGCTTCCTGCAGCGTGACAATAAATGGACTGAGCCCCTCAACCTCGGCAACGATATCAACTCTGCCCATATGGAATACTCACCATATTTGGCTGCCGACAATGAAACCCTCTATTTTTCATCCAAAGGATTTAGCGGTTATGGAGGTAGCGACATTTACATTAGCCGAAGACTCGATAATACCTGGACCAACTGGACAGAACCTGAAAACCTGGGGCCGGACATCAATTCTACCGGTGACGATGTGTTTTTCAACATCCCTCCTTCCGGGCAATTTGCTTATTACTCCAAAGCCCCCGAAGAAGGCAGTGGGGATATCTACAAAATTGCCATGCCAATATTTTATCAGCCGGCGCCAGTAGTCAGCGTGTCGGGCACCGTGGCCGATACTCGCAGCAATGCCCCGATTGCAGCCAAAATCTCTTACACCTTGCTACCAGAAAATTCCAGTGTAGGATTTACGGTTTCTGACTCCCTTACGGGAAATTATGAAATTTTGCTGCCTGTAGGTTCAGCGTATGAGTTTACCGTAGAAGCGACAGGATACGACAATGCCAGCGATCGGATAGACCTGCTTGAAGAAGTAGATTTCAAAGAGATTGTCAGAGATATAGACATGACCAAAGGCGAACCACAACCTGAGGTGGTAGCCGTGGTTACAGAGGAGGAAAAACAAAATCAGGATATGGAAGATTTTGTAATGGTGAAACAGGTAAATTGATGCTTAAAGATGCCATTCTGTTCGATTTTGCATCTGATTACCTCAACGAATCGGCTCATCCTCATCTCGACAAAATTGTGACCTTGCTGAATAGCAAGCCTGATCTGGAATTGATCATTATGGGACATACCGACAATGTTGGCCCTGCGCAGTACAACCAGAGCCTCTCCAAAAGAAGGGCACAATCGGTGATGGCCTATTTCACCAGACAAGGAATAAACAAATCCAGGTTTACAGTAAAAGGGATCGGTGCAGAGCAGCCTGTAGCCTCCAATGATAATGATGCGGGCAGAAGTAAAAACCGCAGGGTTGAGTTCGAAATCAAAGAATAGGAATCTAATAGAGACGTATGCTTACAAAAAAGCCGGCAGTTTGTTGTCGGCTTTTTTTTGTTCAGTTTTAATGTCTTTGCTCCACGTACATAGCTTTGAATCAAAGAACTCCCTGCAAACCACAATTGCACTAATAGTCCATGGCTGTTTCTTTCTTTTCCTTTATGAAAATAAAGTAAACAAAGAAAAATCACGGCAAAACGATCCACGCGCTTTATAGCTCACCCCAGTTATTTTGTCGGGTCAGCGCTCATTTCCCCTGGTTTATACAGAAATCTTTATGTTTTAAGATGACCCTAATTATTCGACAAAAAATACGGCATTGGCCAGAAACAACTTGCCATTTTGCCAAAATCCTCTGAACAAAGGATCATCAACAAAATACACCACCTCTCCCTGTCCACGATTTTCAACACCAAATAGCAGTTTTTTCCCAAGCTCCATCTTAGGTTTTGTACCCACATAGCCTGCAACAACCCGATCACCGGACTCGATGTACGCCACATTCCAACCATCATTCAAGTAGGTATAGGCAGTGTTGCTTTTTTTGAGGGAATAATAATGGGCTTCATATCCGAAGGCAAGCGGGTGGGTATTGTCCACCTTTGCTTTTACAATGCCTCCCTGAATATAATTTTGTACAAGTTCGCGTTCCAACTCCTGATACGGAAACAATACGGTGGGAGTCTCCTCTTCTTTATCTTCTTCCTTTTTAAGATTAAACTTCCCTTCGCCCACAAATGCACCAATGGCGCTTTCGAAAAGCAGAAGCTTGCCTCCCTGCATAACCCATGCATTTATTTTTCTAAAACCTTCATCACTTTCAAAATACCTGTATTGTCCATTTGGCAAGATCAACATATTGTACTCGCTCAGGACTACATCGTCGATAATATCCACATCAACAATATCGATGGGGTACTGGATTTCGAGGTCGAAAAAATGCCATATTTCACCAAACTTTAGCGTCGAAATACCCTTACCGGCCAGCAAGGCTATTTTTGGTTTTTTCAGAAATTTAATTTTTTGTGAACCAAGATCGATGGATCCATTACCTGATCCACCGTACACTGGCACGAGCTCCCTTTGGAATGCCTTGGCCAAGGTGATTAGTTCCTGGTCAAAGCCTTTGATATTTTGCTCATTGTCGATTTTGGTGATGATCAAAGAACCTGCATTGTAATCTACTGCATTAAAGTTAAACCCAATGGTGGCGTAGTTGATCTTAAAGCCTTGTTGGAGTGCCGCTGCCAAAAAAGCCGCATCTATGGTACTGGTCCAATTGAGCAAAAAAGCATAAGGCATCTTGTCGCCTTTTGGTGCCGCATATTCCGGGCGTTTGTATGAGGTGGAGGCCACATTGCCATTGATAAAATAGGCATCCAAACCATATGCATAGGGCAACGACCAGGCCGTAATGTCGTATGTAAGTGAATCTGTAAGGCTGGTATACCTTTCAAAAAGCACTTTTGCCAGGGTTGATTTTGGTTGCTGGAGCGGCACCAACAAATCGTCGGTAGTCATATTCGCCTCAGTTTGTGCATTTTTCTCATAAGAAAATGCCTTAATGGCTTTTGCATCGGCAGGACTATGGTAAACAATCCCATTTTTGTCCAGCAAATTGGACAGCATCTCCAGGCGGTCTTTCTTATTTGATTTTAGCAGATAACTTCCCGATGTTTGGTTTGCTTTCGAAAAGAAACTGCCAAATTCGTCGATCAGTTTTTTTCGGTGATTATAGCATATTTCGAGCGTGGCCATGGTAGTGGTATAGTGCATGTCGATACGGTGTGCCAGGGTAAGGCTGTCACCTTTTTCGGTGCGTATCAGCAACCCAGCCTCCGAGTTGCCGGGCATTTCGAAGGTCATGCCGATGGCTCCGTTGTAGCTTGGATAGGTGTCTCCGTAGCCCGGATACAGCAGATCGAAGGTCTCCCTGGTAAAATAGAGCCATCCCTTTTCATCAAAATATTTTGCGTTGTTGTTGCCGACCAAATGCTGAAATTCCTTTTGCCAATCTGTGATGGATTCGTGCCACGGCCGTGCAGCAGGCGCGAAATAATACTGGGCATTGTAGTTTTGTTCATGAAAGTCGACATGGATCTGTGGCAGCCAGGCATTGTACAAGGCCAGCCGTTGCTGGCTTTCTTTTTGGGTTTGCCATACCCAGTCGCGATTGAGATCGTAGAGGTAGTGATTCGACCGGCCGTGACGCCAGTTTTCCTGATGTTCGGTGGTTTGTACATTTGGGTTTGGTTTGCTGCCAGCGACCTGGCGGTACCAGTTTACATATCTGTCGCGTCCATCCGGATTGAGACAAGGATCTATGATAATGACGAGGTTTTCCAGCCACTTAGCAAATTGTGGGTTGGTGTTGGCAGCCAACTCGTACAGCACTTTCATTGCCGTTTCTGTCGAGCTGGCTTCGTTGCCATGCACATTGTAGCTCAGCCAGACTATAGCCACGTCAATTCCTGAGCTGCTGCCTTTGGTGATTCCGGCCAGGCTTAGGTTGCTCTGCCTGATTGACTCCAGTTTTTCCAGGTTCTCAGGAGAAGACAGGTAGGCAACCTGCAATTCCCGGCCTTCGACGGTGGTGCCATAGGTATGCAGTTTTACATTGTTTGAGTGGTTTTCTACATGCTGCAAATAGTCGATGACCCGGTGATGATAGGAAAATTTGCTGCCCAGTGGGTAGCCCAGAAAATCGGTCGGCGATTTGAGGCCGGAAGACTTCTGGGTAAATCCATCTGTGGAATACAGACAAATGAAAGCAAGGATTAAAATACAATATTTCATTAAGTTATTGAATTGAAAAAATGTCGTATTTGCTATTTGATATCGATTTTTTTTGTTAAAAATTTCAATTTAGGCAAAATACCAAACATCGGTGAAGCAGGGATAAAATAAAATGGGATATTGATTAAATGCCACCTTTTTTGTCCTGAGATTTAGCAATCTTCAAAATTAAATCACCATGTTATAAAATGTGTGGCAAAGTAAGATATATTGACGTAACACCAAATGGTGATGATTACCACTAAATTTGTAAATCATTGATCAATAGATTTATAGGAGTGCTGTATAGATCAATTTATCCATGTAGCCAGGGTGTAATTTCTGTACTGTATTCCAAGAACTTTTAATATTATAGTTCATAAAAGTCATTTTCTTATATATTTGTAATGATTTAAATGTTGCTTAATGACAAGTGAGGAAAAAAAGGCATTTCTACTTTTAAAGTCAGTGATTTTTCATTACCACGGCTTAGATGAGGATGAGCAAAAGATACTAGATGAAACTGCCAGGAAATACAATGCCGAAGAGGAACTCAAGTGGGCAAACGAATTCATCGCCAACGATTATATCTCAGCTTTTGAGCGAGCAAGAGAATATCTGAACAAGATAATAGGACGCCTTGACAAAGACAAAAGATTGAGCTATCTCGACATGGTATGGCGTGCGAACAACCAAAAAGGATATATCACTGAAATGGAGGCCACGGCCATGCTCAAACTTGCCAAAGACTGGAATATTGAGGATGAGCTAATCGATATGGTAAAGCGGTGAAAAAGGAAAATACAGGAAATAAAAAAGGGGCAAATGCCCCTTTTTTATTAAGTCATATCTTTATTTATTGCACTACGCCTTCCAATACATCTTTCATGGCTACGCGGCTACCGTCTTTGTAGGGAACAATCCAGGCATCGTTAACACCCATTTCCCTCAAATATTTCTTGAAAGTATCAGCTTCCCAGTAATCCCTGAATTGGCCAAGGGTAATCCTTTGTACACCGTCTTCATCGGTTTCTCCACCAAAATTTTCGTTGTTTTCAAAGTATTTGCTAAGATCTTTATTTCTGAATGCACCTATTTGTACTTTAAATACCACACCATCTTCGCTCATGGTAGCACCTCCTGCCGGCTGCTCCTGGGCTTCTTGTTGGGCTTTGGCTATGGCTTTTTTGGCAGCGTTTACCTGGGCTTCCATCTTTCTGTTTTGCTCGGTAAGTTCGGCAATCATGGCGTCCTTTTCCCCGATAGATGATTGAATGCTTGAAAGTTGCCCCTGCATGCTGCTCACTTCAGATTTCAATGAGGCATTTTCGTCATACATCCGCTTAAATTGCTCCGGGGTTGTTTTTTTTATCTTCTTTTTCCATTCCTTTGCTTCATTTTTTGTAAGCTGGGCTTTAGTAACATTTACGGCTGATACACAGAAGATTATGCTTAAAATCAATACGAGGTTTTTCATTTCAGACGTTTTTATTTTTGTTTTAGTTTGAATTATCGAAAGTACACAAATAATTTTATAAATACCAAATGATAAATTGTACTCTTTCAAGTCGGATGCCAGTTAAAGCCACCATTAGCCTTGTTCGTATTTAACTTTGGTTGATTTTATCCTTCTGCAAAGCAAGGAGGAAAAGCGCTATTTGTACCCAAGCCAAACGGCCAGCACCAATGCCAGTGAACCAATTATCCAGATTTTTACCATAAGGGGTAAAATGAATTTGAACCACTTATCATATGAAATTCCTGCAATGCCAATAATGCCCATGAGCACTGCATTGGTAGGCACCAACATATTGGTGAAGCCGTCGCCAAACTGATAGGCCAGTACCGCAATCTGACGGCTGACTCCGGTAAGATCGGCGATAGGCGACATCAGAGGCATGGTGACATACGCCTGCCCACTTCCGGATGGGATGAAAAAATTAAGCAGGCTTTGAAACCAAAACATGCCTACGGCAGCTAATTCAGGACCTGCTTTTTGCAGTGGAATAGAGAGCGCATGGACAATAGTGTGCAAAACCTGCCCATCTTCGAGCAAAAGCGCAATTGAGCGGGCAAAGCCAATGAGCAGTGCTGTCATGGTGAGTTCTCCAGCTCCCTGACCAAAGGCTTTTGCTGCCGTATTGGGGTTCATCCTGGTAAAGAGCACCACTAGTACACTTAACCCAAAAAATACCGCCCCCAATTCCACCAGATACCAGTGCCATTTAGAAATACCATAGATGATCAGTACAAGCGCTGCCAGGGTTAATCCCGCCACGAGCAAATGCAATTTTGTAAGCCTCGGATAGTCCACTAATGGGAGTACTTGTTCCGGACCTTCAGTGTGCCTGTCAACTACACCCGGATTTTTCCGGACTTTCATGGCATACCTTTGCACATGGTGCCACCCTACAAGGAAAAAAGGTACAAACAACGCCAACCTGTACCAGAGGCCTGAGGTGGGGGGCACTTCGGCTATTTCCTGGGCTATCATCACCGTGAAGGGATTGATGGCCGCTACGCCATATCCTATGCCATACCCCACCACCATGATACCCGCAGCAGCAATGGCATCCATATTCATGGCCATACAAAGTGACAACAACACAGGAATGAAGGGAAGAAACTCTTCGGCCATTCCCAAGGTACTGGAACCCACAGAAAATACCAGCATGGAAATGACAATGAGGATTTGGGGCTTGGATCCAAATAGTTCAAGCATTTTGCCCAAAAAGGCATCGATCGCTCCTGTGGCTTTGATCACCGCCAGGGCTCCGCCAATTATAAAAATAAAAAAGATGATATCCTGACTATCGGCAAATGCCCTGGGTAATACCGTAAAAAGACTCCAAATACTTAAGCGTGCCTGCCCACTGATCTCATGGTAACTATTGGGCACCACCACGTTCCTGCCATGCGCATTGAGCATGGTTTCAAAATTTCCCTGGGGTAATGTATAGGTTAACAACAAGGCAAAAACCATCATGCCAAAGAGCAAAACCAGGGTGTGAGGTACGTTGATTTTCATAAAATAAAAAGTTAGGATATTAATGAACTTAGCACCTGATCGAGCCTGGCATAGGATTTCACTTCAATATTATGTCTCGATTTGTTGATGCCCTTCAGATTGTATGATGATATGTAAATATGTTCAAATCCCAGCTTTTCAGCTTCCATTATTCTGTTTTCGATCCTGTTGACGGCGCGTATCTCACCACCCAGGCCAATTTCTGCTGCAAAACAAATTTTATTATGTATGGAAACCTCCTCCAAAGAGGATATCACCGATACGGCAACGGCCAGGTCGATGGCAGGGTCATCTATGCGCAGCCCCCCTGCAATATTGAGGAACACATCCATCATGCCGAGCCGATAGCCTCCTCGCTTTTCGAGTACAGCCAATAACATGTTGAGCCGCTTGGCATCAAATCCGGTACAACTGCGCTGCGAAGTGCCGTATGCAGCAGTAGAGACCAGGGATTGAACTTCGATGAGTAGAGGCCTGTTGCCTTCGAGGGTAGCGCCTATTGCAATTCCGCTTAGTCCCTCTTCTCTTTGCGAAATCAATATCTCCGAAGGATTGGATACTTGCCTAAGGCCATTGTGCAGCATTTCGTATATCCCCAACTCTGAAGTGGAACCAAACCGGTTTTTGGTTGTGCGCAAGATACGGTAGCTCAGGTGCCGGTCTCCTTCGAACTGTATGACAGTATCTACCATATGTTCCAGGATTTTGGGTCCGGCAAGTGATCCTTCTTTGGTAATATGGCCTATTAAAAACACAGGGGTATTGGTGCTTTTGGCATATTTCATCAATTCACCGGCGCATTGCCTCACCTGTGATACGCTGCCGGCAGCCGCCTCCACCTTATCGGTAAAAAGTGTCTGAATAGAATCGACAATGAGGATGTTGGGTCTCATTTGCCTGACCTGGTCAAAAATCAACTCCAAATTGGTTTCCGTAAGAATGTAAAGCGACTCAGATTGATGACCAATACGCCGGGCTCTCATCTTTATTTGTTGTTCACTTTCTTCACCAGAAATGTAAAGTACGTTGTCAATGTGTAGCTGTAGTGCGATTTGCAACAAAAGCGTGGACTTGCCGATGCCAGGCTCCCCTCCTATAAGCACCAAAGAACCACTTACAATACCTCCACCAAGCACCCGGTTTAGCTCCTGGTCTAATGTGTCGATGCGCTGCTCTGCCTCGATTTCTATTTCCTGTATCAGTCGCGCCTTGGTGCTTGCGCGGCCTAAACCGTCATTTTCTTTCCACCCTGGAGCTTCGACAGATTTGACTACTTCCTCCACAAAAGTATTCCACTCTCCGCAGCTCGGGCATTTACCCACCCATTTAGGTGATTGTACCCCACAATTCTGACAAAAAAAAGCGGTTTTGGTTTTAGCCATTATCTTCGGAATAAATTCGACTTTGCAATATCGGAATAAGAGCAAGAATAACTGCATGACGATAGTATTCGACCCGGTCTATCACATTGTTGGTCAGTAGGCCCACCGCACCGTTGCCCTGCTTTGAGTTGTTTCTTTTAAATACCATATCGTCGGCATGTCCCAACTCCACTCCCTGACCGATGAGGGTGGAAATAGCAGGTGGAAGCTGGAAAGTGGCTGTTTGAGACCTGCCCATTGTGTTGCCAAATATGATCACTATCCAGGCAAAAGCTTCCAACGCTGATCCATTTTTCTGTACTCCACCTTCAATGCCTACATAAAAATCGCCTTCGGGAAAACGCCTTTTGAGGTAATTAGCTCTGTTTTCTGCGCCAAGGAGCGTTTCTTCATTGCTCATAGGCTGGGCACTCACGCCAGAAGGGGCAGCTATGCCAACAAATTGATAGCCGGCTGCCTCTGCCATCACGGCTTCGAAGCCCTTTTGGGTACATGATATTTTTACGGGATTGGCAGATCCAATATACACGGTTTTCATGTAGGCAAATTTTCAGTTGTGAATTGTCGTGGCTTGTAGCAGGCAGACCATCACTGCAAAAATCAAAATTATATAATCAGAAACGCAAAACCATAGCACGCTACATGATATATCTTATAATTAAATATGTGGCAAGCATGCGTATTTCTTCAAAATTGCAGCACATGACAATGATATATATATTTATGCGTTGAGGGGTTTATGGAACTATTTTTTTAAACTTGTAGTATTAAAAAGCAGTGTCATTATTTTACCTTTTTTACAATCGACCAACAAAAAATTACCGGTAATGAAAAAATTGATCATCTTTATTGTATTGATATCATTTCTGTTTTCGTGTGTCAGACCCCCCGCACAGCCTTGGCAGCCTTCGAAACCAAAAAACATAAATCGAAATAATTTTGAATTCAACCCGCACCATAGAAACACCACTGACAAGGATGTTGGGGATACGCTACCCGGTGATCCTCGCTCCCATGTTTTTGGTTTCTAATGTCGATATGATTGTGGCGGCTATCCATGCTGGCTTTACCGGGGCTATTCCAGCCTTAAATTATAAAAGCGATCGCGAGTTTAGAGACGCCATGGATGAATTGAGACAAAAATCATCGGGTTCTTTTGGTATCAACCTGATCGCCAATAAATCGAACATAAAGCTAAATGAACAACTCAGAGTTTGCCTCGATTATAAAGTGGATTTTGTAATTACCTCCCTGGGGAATCCGGCACAAATCATTGAAAAATGTCATGAAAAAGGCATTCGTGTTTTTTGCGATGTGGTAGATGAGCGCTATGGCGAGAAAGTGGCCTCTCTAAAGCCTGATGGTCTCATTGCCGTTAACAAAGATGCGGGTGGCCACGCCGGTAAACTAAGCAGTTTAGAACTCATAGAGAAGTTGCGCAAGGTCACCGAATTACCCATCATTTCTGCCGGAGGTGTGGGGCATGGAGCACAGCTTTACGAAAAGTTGCAGCAGGGGGCGGTAGGTATATCCATGGGAAGCCCATTTATAGCATCGGTGGAATCGCCCGTTTCTAAAGAATATAAAGAAGCCTGCGTTCAGTATTCTGCCAAAGACATTACCATGACCACCAAGTTGAGTGGTACACCATGCACGGTAATCAACACGCCGTATGTGCAAAAAACCGGCACAAAACAAAACGTGGTGGAGGCCTTTTTGAGCAAAAACCGACGGTTTAAAAAACTGTTTAAAATGCTCATCTACCACTATGGAATGAAATCTTTGAGAAAGTCCGCGTTTGGCACTACCTATCAGAATGTATGGTGCGCGGGGCCTTCAATAGACCACGTAAAAGATATTTTGCCTATTTCATCTATTATCGAAAATTTGGTTTCAGAATACCACAAGGCTTGTGAACCCAACGCGGCAATTACGCGCTAAACTTGATTACGATCATGGCCAGACTGATTTGGAAATTGTTGCCCTGGTTTTTATTGGGCTTTTTCATATTTATTTTAAGCATTACCAATCATTGCCCGTTTGAAAAAGAAGAAAAATTCCGGCAAACGGTGGAAACCAGCCTTATTCTCGATAAAATAGAGCAACTGGGCAGACTGGAATTGGTTAAGTACAATTTTAAAGAACTGCTGGAGTATAAGCGAACAAGCGATGGAAAAATTATTGGCAATTCTTTACTGAATATCCAAAATTACCATCCTGATCTGAGTGTAGTGCTCGTAGCTACAGGAGAAGCTGTAGGATGTATTGACCTTACCAAAATTAACGAATCGGACATTTTGGTAGAAGACGACACCGTTTTTGTACAATTGCCAGCCCCGGAGTTGTGTTATTATAAACTGGACATGGCAAACACCAAGCTCTACTCGTTCAAAAAAGACAGTTGGTGGAGCCGGTTGTTTACCGACGAGCAGGAGAAAACCCAGATATTGCATCTTGCCTATCAAAAAGCGGAAGCAAGGCTGAAAGATGCTGCCATATCATCAGGCATATATCAATCGACCAATGAAAATGTAGCACATATGCTCAAACCCTTGATGGAACAGCTTACCGGCAAAACGGTAATTATTTCCACTTCCTTGTCTACAGTTGCAGTTGAGCCTTACTAATTGAGCATATCCCATACCAGTTCCCCTTCAAAGCCTTTGGAAATGAGGTAATTAGCAACCTTTCTTTTTATCGACAACTGATCTCCGGTCAGGCTTCTCGCTTTTTTTGCTATTAATAGCTCAATTGTCTGAAGGTATTCATCCTGGGGTATTTCCTGCATTGCTCTGGAAATACAATATGTGGATATATGCCTTTGCTTCAATGCGTATGCAATTTTCCGCCTACCCCATTGCTTAATTCTAAATTTTCCACTTGCAAAAGACCTGGCGAATCGTTCTTCATTTACATAGTTTTCTGTGATCAACTCCGACAGCACGAGTTCCACTTCATCACTGTACAATCCCAACAAATATAGCTTGTCGCGCACTTCTTGCTGGCTACGCTCCTGATAAGCACAAAAATGACCTGCCTTTGCTTTAGCCTCCTTTATTTTATCATCGCGCATACCAAATGCTTGTCAAATCTTAATTGCTTATAGTCTGAATGGCTCCCGGGATTGTCGCGCAATAGGAGTCGTTGCCAACGAAAGTCTGGTGGATATGGGGAATTGACCAGGTGAAATTCAAGTAATTATAGATGCATAGGTGGTAATTCCAGAATATTAAAATCATGCCCATGGTTAATGATTTGAGCTTATTGTAATGCCGTTCCAATACTTGACTGAACTTCATTAATTCCTTTTCGGAATGCCCCTTGTAAACTAATTATGCGAACCAGGGACAAGGTCAATCAACTACTTCAGCAAGTGATAGCAGGCTGGAGCTGATTTTGAGTCCGGAGGCATCGAGATTGCTCTTGCTGACACGAAATCCCAGCTTGTCTGCCTTGACCGTAAATATAATGGGCATACCATTTACTATAAAATCATCTTCAGAGACAAATAAGGTATTGCTTTTGTCGGCAGATTCAAACAAATCAAGGATTTTGCCCTTGTTGGATTTGGGAAAGTAAACCAACTGGCTTGAGTTGGCATCTCCTACCCCGGCAATATTAATGACTTTGATGTCTTTGCCGGAAAATTTTTTGCCATCAAAGTTGGACTTTACCTCTTTCAACGCAATATCGTTTCCGAATACGCCGATGGTAAATTCATTCCCAACTTCCTGCCATTGGATGTGCTTGGTGAAATTATATAAAAACAAAGAATGCAACTTGTAAATATTAGCCTGTGCCTGTGCCTGGCTGCTAAACAAGCTACAAAATAAAAAAACACCAATAATTGATTGATAAAAATTCCTCCTATACATGTATCGTACAATTAAAATTAAAATGAATGTTTAAAGATAATTGAATTAAAAGCCATAAAAAGTTGATAATTTGTTATTTATTACATCTAGGTTTGGTCTGGCCCCCTATTAATCGGACAATTTAAATTTGACTATTGTATAACTGCATTTTATCAATATACCTTTGTGTTAGCAGGGGACGACTGAAGG
>JAAUQL010000179.1 GCA_012033595.1 Cyclobacteriaceae bacterium
GTATGGCAAGACCGCCGGACGGCTGATTATTGTCAGGAATTAAAAAAAACGAAATATCGCGCCGCTTATCAGGGAAAAACCGGTTTGGTTGTGGACGCATATTTTTCAGCTACTAAAATAAAATGGATATTCGATCATGTGGAAGGTGCCCGTGAAATGGCAGAGTCTGGTCAGTTAGCCTTTGGCACCGTTGAAACCTGGTTGGTTTGGAAACTAAGCAAAGGAAAACTGCATATTACCGATGTGTCCAATGCCAGCCGGACCATGTTGTTCAACATCAATACCCTGCAATGGGATGATGAATTGCTTTCATTATTTGAAATTCCGGGATGCATCTTGCCCGAAGTGGTCGATTCGTCCGGGATTTTTGGTGCTATTCATCCTGAAATCCTTCCCGGAGATATACCTATTTCCGGCCTGGCCGGAGACCAACAGGCATCTCTTTTTGGTCAATTGTGTTTTGAAAAAGGCATGTTGAAAAATACCTATGGTACCGGATGCTTTGTGATGATGAACACTGGCGATGTGCCTGGTCTGGCTTCTGAACATCTGATAGCAACCGTTGCATGGAAAATTGGCAAGCAAATCCAGTATGCCGTCGAAGGAAGTGTATTTGTCGGGGGAGCATTGGTACAATGGCTCAGGGACAGCCTCAAACTGATCGATAGTGCCTCAGCCATAGAGGTGCTTGCCAATCAGGTAGAGGATGATGGCGGGGTGGTGGTAGTGCCCGCCTTTGTGGGACTGGGCGCACCCTACTGGGATCAATTTGCCCGCGGCACGCTATTTGGCATTACCCGTGCCACCTTACCGGCGCATATTGCCCGAGCCTCGTTGCAGGCTATCGCCCTGCAGGTCAAAGATGCCATAGATGCCATGCAACATGTCTCGGGCATTAAGATAAAGCAACTCAGGGTAGATGGTGGTGCTTCGGTTAATAACCTGCTGATGCAAATACAGGCAGACCTGCTGCAGTGTGAAGTACTAAGACCAAAAGTAACAGAAACCACCGCCCTGGGTGCTGCCTTACTCGCCGGATTAGCTGTTGGTTTTTGGCGTGATCTGGATGACATTAAAGAAAGATGGTCTGTGGACAAAACCTTTAGCCCCGATCATTCCAAAGACCATAGACAATTGCTACATTATTGGAAAAAAGCTATTGAACGTACCAAAGACTGGCTCGACACTTAAAATTTAAGATCGGTATGGACAGGGAAAAAATGCTGAAAAGCCTCTCAGAGGTCGCTGTTTGGGATATCATTGTGATCGGCGGTGGAGCTTCGGGACTGGGTTGCGCACTGGATGCCGCCTCCAGAGGGCTAAAAACTTTGCTGCTCGAACAGCACGATTTTGCCAAGGGCACCTCTAGCAGAAGCACCAAACTGGTGCATGGAGGTGTACGCTATCTGCAACAAGGCGACATTTCTCTGGTCCTCGAAGCCTTGCGCGAGCGAGGGCTGATGCTGCAAAACGCACCACATCTGGTCAGAAACCTTAGCTTTATCATTCCCAATTACGATTGGTGGGGCGGTCCTTTTTATACCTTAGGGTTAAAAGTATATGACCTAATGGCCGGCAAGCTGGGTTTGGGACCCTCTACAAAACTCTCCCTGGAGGAAACCACAAGAGCCATACCCACTTTGGTGCAAAAAGGCTTGCGTGGCGGGGTCATCTACCACGATGGGCAGTTCGACGATGCCAGAATGGCCCTTAGCCTGGCACTAAGCTGCGCAGACCATGGCGCTACAGTGATCAACTATATGGCTGTGACTGCTCTTACCAAGGACAAAGACCAGCTGATCAATGGCGTGTTGGTCAAAAATATGGTTGATGGGGAGGAATATGAACTAAAGGCCAGAGTGGTGGTAAATGCTACCGGTGTATGGGCAGATCATATTTTGAAGATGGACGATGCAAACAGCCGAAAAATGATCAGGCCATCGCAAGGGGTACACCTGGTGTTGGATGCTTCGTTTTTGCAAAGTGACCATGCCATCCTGATACCTCATACCAGCGATGGTCGTGTGCTTTTTGCCGTTCCCTGGCACAACCGTGTAATCGTGGGCACTACCGATACACTCGTAGACCAATCGCTTTTGGAACCGCGGGCGCTGGACGAAGAAGTCGATTTTATTCTCGGGACGGCGGGTCTATATCTTGCCAAAGCACCTGGCAAAAAGGACATCAAAAGCATTTTTGCCGGTCTCAGACCGCTTGCTGCCAACGATGGTGACGGAAAAAGTACCAAAGAGCTCTCCAGACATCATAAAATCTTCGTGTCTTTATCGGGTTTGCTTACCCTTACCGGCGGCAAGTGGACCACTTATCGCAAAATGGCCGAAGATGCCATCGATAAAGCCATGATGATAGGCGGCTTTCCTGGTAGAAAATCGGTTACCGAAAATCTGTTGATTCATGGTTACACACTCCATTTTTCAATGGCTCATCCACATGCCGTCTATGGTTCGGACATGGAGGCAATGCAAGCGCTGGCCATAGAAAAACCCGAATATGCAGGTATGCTCAGCGAAGCATTGGGTATAAGCAAAGCACAACTAATATGGGCAATAAGGGAAGAAATGGCGGTAGGAATAGAAGACTTTTTAGCCCGCAGGACGCGCGCCTTGTTCCTCGATGCGCGAGAAAGTATTAACATTTGCGAAGCTGTGGCACATCTGATGGCCAAAGAGCTCAACCTGGATGAAAATTGGGAAAACGACCAAATCGTAAAGTATAAGGCCATGGCCAGCGCTTATTACTTTGATTGAATTAAGGTCAAATGACCAATATATGAAGTACTGCAAAACAAATAAATTATATTTAATATAAAAATATTACCATTATCTTGGTTGTCGTCTCAAGAAGCCTTATAATAGCGGATAAATTCTATTGATGGTAGGTCAGGTACAGTATACAAGAGGTCATTTTGCCCGCTATCAAAAAGAAGGGGTGTTTTTTTTGGACTAAATTATGGCAACCGAAAAAGATGATAATTCGTTTTCAAGGCTTTTCATAAGAAAGGATGATTCCTTTCGATGGGAAGGTGAACTCAATCGCCTGGCAGCGATCATGATATTGGTCGTTGTAGCTCACAATTTACTTTTACTTTCCGCATCCCTCTATGCACGCGAAGGTCGTGATATACTGGCTGGTAGTACCTTCAGCCTGCTGAGTTTATTCATGCTGTATTTGCACATTACTAAAAGGTATATTCTCAGCAAATTTTTGCTTGCGTTGTTAGTGCCATTTGCGCTGTTGTTTTCCCTCACCCGGTTCGGACTCCACCCCGACAATTTGGCTTTTCTCATCCTCCCTTTTATAGCTATACCATTCATACTGTTCAATCGCCCGGCAAATCTGGCATTGCTGGTACTTTCGGTTTCTGTTTATCTATTGGTTGTACTGTTTGGCGGACTTCTCAACTTTTATCACAGTTCGGATCTTTTTGATACCAGACTCGCCGAAGCAACATTATTGGAGGACTTGCCATTGAAACTGGTTTTATTTGCCCTTTTGGCAGTTGTTTTTCGCTATATCAGCCTTTTACTTGCCCGTTCTGAACGCAGATCGGCAAATCTTTCTGCTGCGCTCATGGAGACCAGGGAATCATTGCGGATCGGAGCAGTAAAATGCCAGGAGCAAAAAAAGGAGTTGCTTGACAAGTTGCAATTGCTCGAAAAAAGGACAATGCAATCGATTGTCACAAAAATGAACTACATCGAACCAAACTCGCCTATCTCAAAACCATAGATAAGCTAAAAGAAACCCGCGACCGCCTAAAGCAGCAAGAGGTAGAGGCCAAAAGCATTTTGGATACGCTGAGTGAGCATTACCTTGTGGCACAGTACAACCTCAATGGCGAAATGATGACGGTCAATAAAAAAGTAATTGAATTATTTGGTGTAATCAGAGATGAAGAATTCAAAAATATTGAGCCGATAATCAATAGTGCAAATAACAAAATCAGGAAAAAGCTCAATGGACGGTATTTTAGTTATGTCTGGCAAAAGATCATAGATGGTGAAGCCCAGACCCTGGAACTGGACTTTAACATGGGAGACAATACAAAAAGCCTCGCCACCACTTTTGCGCCTATTTTCGATGTGAACAGGAATGTGTACAAAGTGTTGGCCATTGGTCAGGACATTACCGAATTGATGACCAAAAACGATAAAATCGATAAAATAAATGATGAGCTCAAAAACAAAATAAATGAAATAAGCCAGCAAAATGAATTGCTCAATTTTCAGCAAATGGAAATCTTTGAAAAAAGCCAGGAGCTGATGCGCCAAAAGCAGGAGATACAGCAAATCAACGAAACACTGGAACTGCGGGTAATGGAACGTACGCGTGTACTCGAAGATAAAAACCGCCAACTGGCCGAGTATGCCTTTATCAACTCACATGTGCTCAGGGCGCCAGTTTCTACCATGCTGGGTCTCATCAATCTCATCAGCTATACCTCACTGAGCAAAGAAGACCAAAAAACTTACGAACATCTGCTCACTACAGGAAAAGTATTGGACAATGTGGTTCATAAAATAAATAAGGCCATAGATGATGGTTTCCATTTCGACAGAAGGTACATAGAGCCGGAGCGGGAATTTCATGCAATGAATG
>JAAUQL010000180.1 GCA_012033595.1 Cyclobacteriaceae bacterium
TCTCAATTATAATAACAATTTTGGCAAGCATAATGTTACTTTTTTGGGAGTAATTGAGGCTCATAACGAAAAATATTGGACATTAAACGGTGAGAAAAAAATTACCCCATTCCAATTGAAGAGTTGGATCAGGGGAGTAATGCTGATGGAGATATAACTAGTGGTGGCTGGTCATCTGAGCAAAAGCAAATTGGTTATGTTTACCGTATTGGATACAACTTCGACGAAAAATATATGCTTGAAATTGCTGGAAGATATGATGGACACTATTATTTTGCTCCAGGAAAAAGATTTGGATTTTTCCCTTCGTATTCTTTGGGTTGGAATATAGCCAAAGAAGGTTTTATAGCCAATAATATTAAATGGATTGACCTTTTAAAACTCAGGTGTTCTTATGGTGAATCGGGTAACTTAGCGGGTGAGGCATTTCAATATCTTACAGGTTATGGAATATATTCGAGCTCAGCATATTTTAATGGAACTAAAACTGCTGGTATTTATGAGACAAAGCAAGGAAATCCAGAAATTACATGGGAAAGGGCGACAAAATTTGATGTGGGGTTCGAAGGTTCTTTGTGGCAAGGTAAGCTAAGATTTGAAACGGACTATTTTTATGAAAAGCGATATGATATGTTAACCACACCAGATGTCACTGTCCCACTGGAATATGGGGTTGAACTCACCCAAGTAAATGGTGGTATAATGAGCAACCATGGTTTTGAAATATCTTTGGGAACTTCGTTTTCGCTTTTCAATGAAATCAAATTTAGTTTTGATGGAAATTTCACTTTTGCAGAGAATAAGCTGCTAGAAGTATACGAAACTGAAGTCACCTATGATAATCCAAACAGAAGACGAACAGGCCGAGCAAACGGAACACAGTTTGGACTACAGGCTCTTGGGTATTTTACACCAGATGATTTTTACCGAATGGAGCCCTTAAACCAGGAATCGCTTCAATAGCTGATGCTCCCGTACAACCAGGAGATCTTAGATATGCTGATCTAAGCGGACCTGATGGGGTACCTGACGGCATTATTGATGCTAATGATGAGACTGTTATTGGTAAGCCAAATGGTTCTCCTCAAATAATGTATGGTTTAACAACGAATATTTCATGGAGAGGTTTTGATCTAAGTTGTCTTTTACAAGGTGCAGCAAGAGTAAGTCTTCCTGTCGGTGGAAGCCTTGTTCACCCCTTTGATCAACAAGGTTCTGTTTCGGAGCTGTTGTATAATGATCACTGGACACCTTCAAATACAGATGCATTATATCCAAGAGTATATACTCAGCCACAGGGTCGTAATACATGGTATTCTTCATGGTGGTGCAGAGATGCCTCCTATCTAAAGCTGAGAAACATCGAATTGGGGTATACCTTACCATTGAAAGCAAGTACGCTTGTTGGAATTGAATCGCTAAGGGTATATTTAGCAGGCCAAAACTTGTGGACCTGGACGCCTAACATGAAAGAAGAAATAGACCCGGAAGCAGCTTCATCAAATGGTCAATATTATTTTCAACAGAAGGTGATTTCATTTGGTATGAACCTAACATTCTAATCTAAAAATCGGAAAATAATGAAAAATATAAAATTATATATAGCGGCACTTATCATTTGTATTGGTTTGTTTTCATGCCGCGAAGATTATCTCGAAGTAACCCCAAACGACAGGTTAACTGATGAAGGGGTCTGGAATACAACAGATAATGCAGACCTTTTCCTTAACGATATCTATGAAAAATTACCCAATATGAACAATGAAACTGAACACCTGGATCAGTATACTGACAATTCTGATGTTGGTGTTCAGTGGATGACCGGATATTCAAGCATTCGAACGGCAAATGTAAGCTCAGAAAATGTGCCACGTGGTGGTTGGGACATTTGGAAATGGGAAACAGCTTATGGAAGGATCAGGGCTTGTAACTTATTTATTCAAAAAGTGAGTGAATCAGATCTGCCTGATGATTATAAAACGAAAAGAATAGCCGAGGCTCGTTTTTTAAGAGCTTTATACTACCATTGGATTTGGATGGCGTATGGTGGTGTTCCTGTCATTACAGATGTTTTAGACAATAATTCACAAGGTAATGATATTTTTCAGCCAAGAAGTACCGATTCAGAGACATTTGCTTTTATTGTCAGGGAGCTAAATGAGATAAAAGACAGTCTGCCTACAACCCCGGATGGAGCCGATTACGGAAGAGCTACTAAAGGCGCAGCATTGACACTTAAAGGGTGGTGTGAACTTTTTTATGCAAGTCCTTTAAAAAACCCAAATGGTGATGTGAAAAGATGGCAAGTAGCAGCTACTACAAACAAGCAGGTAATGGGGTTGGGTGTTTATGGACTAGTTGATGATTACCGAAATTTATTTCTTGAAGCCAATAACAATAGTATTGAATCAATTTTTGCGCGCCAGTATGGTCCGGGAAAAGGAGGACAGCTTGAGGGAAAATTGGGTGTGACGTTCATAGATGGCACACAGCAATCATGGGGAAATTTTCAACCAACTCAAGAACTTGTTGACGAATATTCAATGAGTAATGGGCTTGCAATTAATGAGCCAGGTTCAGGATATGATCCCCAAAATCCGTATGCAAATAGAGAAAAAAGGTTCTATCAATCAATTGTTTATGACGGAAGCGTATTTCAAAATGACACTATTTACACAAGAAAAGGGGTAAACAGTAAAAATGAAATTGATTTGGGTTATACCAGTGATGTTACACACACAGGTTATTATGCCCGCAAGCGATTGGATGAGTCAATTGTTGGTAGCGATAATCGCTCAAATAGCACTAGCTATCAAAATTATATGATTTTTAGATATGCCGAAGTATTGTTAAATTTTGCTGAGGCTGAAAATGAAGTAAATGGCCCCACTGCAGAAGTTAAAGCAGCCGTAGATGCAGTAAGAACAAGAGGCGGAAATTTGCCTTCTATTGATGCGACTTATAGTACAGTAGATCAAGACCTGATGCGCGAGATTATTCATCGTGAAAGAAGAGTCGAACTGGCGTTTGAGGATAAGCGTTGGTGGGACATTTTACGCCTGAAAATAGCCATTACAATGCCTGATGGCTCGCCAGGTGTACTTAACCGTCCTTTGGTTGGGATGGTGATCGAAGAAAACGGTGGAAACCTCACTTACACAAAAACAAATGTGAGCAACAGGCTATTTCTTGAAAAAATGTACCTGATGCCAATACCGCAAAGTGCCTTGGACAGGAACTCTGCAATAAGGGCACAGAATGGAGGTCCCGATAACTGGGTAAACGGACAAAATCCTGGTTATTAGATGTTATTGACCTGACCTGACAGTGTTTGAAAAACCTGTCAGTGTCAACTTAACTTAGTAAGATTCTAAGAATCAGTTTTTAGGGCAACAATTAAATCGTTGGTTAAACCAAATACTATACCCAAAGCGGAGCAACAAGGCGCCTTCGCAAAACCTAATTTATACAATTAAAAAAAATCTTATGAAACGAATTATATATTATTTAAGCATTTTTGTTTTGTTGACTGGTATTTTAGTATCGGGATGCAAAAAAGAAGAAACAACGTCTTCTGTTTATATACCTGAAGCCACTGAGTTTATCAAAGGCACATTTGATATTACAGATACACTTGAATTTACTGTCACCCTGGTTGGTGCAGATTATGCAACCGTTTCAGCTACTGCCGGAAATGCAATAAATGTTACATTTAGGATCGACGAAAATCTTGTCTCGGAAGTTAATCAATCTTTAGGAACAGACTACTCGGTCTTACCAGCCAATAACTACGAACTTGAAACTTCAGCTACTATAGCAGGCGGACAAAACAGTTCCGGGCCGGTTAAATTAATTATTAAAAAAGGCGATGCATTGGAATCATGGAAATCTTTTATCCTTCCGGTGAGTATTGACCAGGTAACCGGTGCAGAACTATCGGCCTACCAAACAACCGTTTATTTTGTTGTAACCCGTGCCCCCGCTTTGGAAAATGCACCTTTGCTTGACCGGACTGGCTGGACGATTGATGATTTTTCAACGGAAGAGCCCGGAGAAGGTGGCGGAAACGGACTTGCAATAACTGTTCTTGATGATAACTTTGGTACTTTTTGGCATTCGCAATGGGCTGGTGGTGAACCTCAACCTCCTCATTACATTACCATTGATATGGGCGCAACTACGACTATACATGGAATATCAATAATTGACAGGTATTTTGAAGGCGATTGGGCTATATACGGACATGGACAACCTAAGAAAATATCAATTTCTTTACGGGAAGATGGTAGTGATGAGTGGATTGATGATATTACCTGGGATGTGCCATTGCCTCCAACTGACAATGCTCAATCGGAACTAAGGACTTACCTGAATATGACAAGGGAAGCACGTTATTTAAGAATTACTGTCGAAGATGTCTATGCCACCTGGAGTACGAGCATAGCAGAAGTTTATGCTTTATAATGATCCTGTTGGAATAAGAATTTTTGAAGGTTGGGAAGAGTTTCCCTTCCTTCAGTTGATATGTTCTTCAGTTGTGGCAATCCAATTGAATTCAAAGATCATATTATTGACTACCATCCATCCATATTGAGTTAAAAACCAAAAATGAATTAAA
>JAAUQL010000181.1 GCA_012033595.1 Cyclobacteriaceae bacterium
CAATAATTGGATTTTAATCAGAACTTAGAAACTAGATATTAGAACTTAGTATGGCGTATGACATATTCTTCTACTAAGTTCCAAGTTCTAAGTTCAAATTTCTAAATAAAATGAACGAACAAAAATACATAACCATCAACGGAATAAAAGTCGAGATTGAAGGCGAAAGAAACGTACTTGAGTTAATCAGAAAAGCAGATATTGAATTACCCACTTTTTGCTATCACTCGGAGCTAAGTGTTTACGGGGCTTGCAGGTTGTGCGTGGCTGATATTGAAGGAATGGGCATTCAAACAACCTGTTCTACCCCTCCACGTGAAGGAATGGTAATAAAAACCAATACTGCTGAAGTAAGGCAAATCAGAAAGGTTAATTTGGAGTTATTGTTGGCAAATCACGATATTAGCTGTCCGACCTGCGCAAGAAGTAATAACTGTAAACTTCAGGATTTAACCAGAAGGCTGGGAATTACAAAAAGCCGATTCAAAAAAACCACTAAAACATTACCAGTTGATACTGAATCAAAAAGCATCATTCACGATCCTAATAAATGCGTGCTTTGCGGCGATTGCGTAAGAGTTTGTAAAGAAATTCAAACCGTAGGAGCCATTGATTTTGTTCAACGTGGTTCTAACACTATTGTCGGGCCTGCTTACGGAAAGAGCCTTGCTGATGTGGAATGCGTTTACTGTGGTCAATGTGTAAGTGTTTGTCCGGTTGGTGCATTAACACCAAAGCCGGAAACTGAAGAAGTTTGGAAAGCGATTAATGATCCAAGCAAAGTTGTTGTTGCGCAAATTGCGCCTGCTGTTCGTGTTGCTATTGGCGAAGAGTTTGGTCTGGAACCAGGTACGGTTTCGACCGGACAAATGGTGGCCGCATTAAAAAGGATCGGTTTTGACCAGGTTTATGACACCTCTTTTGCTGCGGATTTGACCGTAATTGAGGAGGCTACCGAGTTCATTGCCAGAAAATTAAAAGGAGAAAAACTTCCTCAATTTACCTCCTGCTGCCCTGGGTGGGTGAAATTTGCCGAGCAATATTATCCTGAATTATTGGAAAATCTTTCAAGCTGTAAATCACCACAACAAATGTTCGGAAGTTTGGCAAAAGAAATGCTGCCATCCATCTTAAAAGTGAAAAAAGAAAATTTAGTTGTGGTTTCAATTATGCCATGTACAGCTAAAAAGTTTGAAGCAAAACGCGATGAGTTTAAGAAAGACGAATTAGCTGATGTAGACCATGTTATTACCACCGAAGGGCTTTCGAAAATGATTGCCGAAACGGGCATTCAGTTTACTAAAATCACACCCGAATCATTTGACTTGCCTCTGGGCTTTAAAACTGGTGCCGGAGTACTTTTTGGTAACTCAGGTGGAGTTAGCGAAGCCGTTTTGCGCTATGCTTATGAAAAACTAACTGGTGAAACTTTGACTAAAGTTGATTTTAAAATCGTAAGAGGAAAAGAGGGAATCAGAAACGCAGAAGTGCAGCTTGGAAAAGTCTACTTAAAGTTAGGTGTGGTTCACAGCTTAAAAAATGCTCGTAAAGTATGCGAGGCAGTAAAAAAGGGCGAAGCTGATTATGATTTAATTGAAGTCATGGCTTGTCCTAGCGGATGTATCAATGGTGGCGGTCAGCCTGTGAGCTTTGATCCTGAGTACATAGAAAAAAGAACTAAAGGTATTTTCAGTTGTGATAAACAATTGCAATTGCATAAATCGCAGGAAAATCCGTATGTGAAAGAGGTTTATGAAAAGGTGCTTGGCGAAGTGGGAGGACACAAAGCCCATGAATTACTTCATACCTCCTACACAGGAAGGAAAAGGGTGAAAAACCAAACGATTACAATTAGAAATACACCACATCCTAAAATTGAAGTATGTGTTTGCGTGGGAACCAATTGTTACAACAAAGGAGCACATCGAATTTTAAGAAAAATGATGGGACATGTTTCCAAAAATAAATTGGAAGACATTGTTGGCTTTGAAGGACAGGAAGATATGGTGGATGTAAAGGCAACCTTCTGTTTCGAGCGTTGTGAAAGAGGTCCGGTGGTTAGGATAAACAATAATATCATAGAACATGCTACCTATGAGATGGCAAAAGAGGTTCTTTACAAAGAGATAGAAAAAGTAGGAGCGCTACTCGAAAGTTAATGAGTAAATGGTATGACAGCAGGTAGCTTAATGGCGCGAAGCAACGCTTGTTGTTAATTTTGGATTCTTTCGGACGCGAAAAGTTCGCGTCCGAAATTTATCAATAGCTTAAATAAAATCATTATAAAAAATGCACGCGAAGATTTGCGCGCTAACAAAAAAACTCTGTGAATCTTTGAGGTCTTTCAGTGAGACTCTTTGAAAAAAATATGACAAAATCCACAGAAATAAAATCAGTTGTATACACCAACAAAGCGAAATGCCGTGACTGTTATCGCTGTGTTAGAGTTTGCCCTGTGAATGCCATAAAGATGGAAAACGGGCAAGCTATGGTGATTCCTGAAAATTGTATTTCATGTGGGACGTGTATCCCTGAATGCCCACAAAATGCAAAAACTTACGTCAAAAATACTGACGAGGTACTTGATTTTTTGTCTGAAAGACAACAAGTTATCATTAGTGTAGCACCATCATTCGCATCAGTTTATAACAAGTGGGAACGAAAACGATTGCCCTCTGCATTACGACAAGCAGGTTTTAGTTTAATCACAGAAACTGCGATAGGAGCCTATGAAGTAGCACTGAAAACCCGCGAAATAGTTGAAAATAAGCCTGATAGTTCGCATATTTGCACAGCCTGTCCGGCAGTGGTCAATTATATTGAGAAATACAGCAAAAAGGAAATACATTTTCTTACACCTGTTGTTTCGCCCATGGTTGCTCATGCACGGATGTTAAAAAAACAATATGGTGCGGAGACGAAAGTTGTATTTGTCGGTCCATGTGTTGCAAAAAAGAGTGAGGCTTTGCACCCCAAACACCAAAACATAGTTGATGCTGTCGTTACCTTCGAAGAGTTAAATGAAATTCTAAAACATAAAAATGAAGAAGTAACTGTTTCAATAATTCGGGATGGAGTTCCAAAACAAATAAAGGTTAAAGTACCTGAAACAGGATTATTAGGTATTTATCCGGAAGGTGATATGTCCAAATTTTTCGAACTGAAGAAGATCGAATATGGTTTTTGGGAGTCCATTCCTGCAGGAATAAACAAAGGAGTAAATACCCTCTCGGATTACATAAAACAATTTAAACTCATCTTTACGCCCGAAACCAAGGCATATGAATCACTTGGAGGATTTATAACTATCGGTAAAATATTTCCGGGAGTATGGGATTGGCAGGCATTCTGGACACTTACTGCATTTCTTTCAATTATTCTCGCTTTTATGAATATTCTTCCCATCCCGGCATTGGACGGAGGACATGTAATGTTCCTTTTATATGAAATGGTGACCGGAAGAAAGCCTGGCGATAAATTTCTGGAATATGCCCAGATTGTAGGGTTGGTACTACTTTTTTCCTTATTACTATACGCTAATCTGAATGATGTATTCAGGCTCTTTAAAGACTAGAAAATAATCGGATATAATCATAAAAGCCACCGGAAAAGGGTGGCTTTTATATTTTGCCAAAATTAAGCATCATGTTTCTTTTGAGGTGTTAATCCGGGTTTAGTCTCCCATGCATGTTCCAACAGCCCGGGCACTTTTAACCCACTCATGGTCGAGCGGAACTATTTTCCTTTTGCCAATAACATCTTCCAGCAATACAGGTTCCGGTAGTATCTCCTCTGGCAGCTACCATCACGCCGAAGATACCCTTTTGAATATAAACAGCACATGCTGTACCTAATCTTGTAGCCAGCAACCTATCGGCAGCGGAAGGGGTTCCCCCACGTTGTAAATGACCCAGAATTGTCACCCGGGATTCTACTCCCGTAAGTTCCTCGAGTTGTTTTGCCAGATCCAGAGAATGCCCTTCATGTGTGGTCCTGTAAATTTCAAGTTCATCTTTTAATTTGGAGCGTTCTTTTTTATCTTCCGTTTTTTCAATTTTATCTTTATACTCTTTGACTTTTTTGGCTGCTTTTTTTGATATTGCCCCTTCGGCTACAGCCACAATGCTAAAATGAGAACCATTTCTTACCCTGCGCAGGATAGATTCAGCCACAACTTCAATATCATAGGGGATTTCGGGAATTAAAATAACATCGGCACCTCCGGAAATACCGGCACCCAATGCCAGCCAACCAGCTCTGTGACCCATAATTTCAACCACTATTATACGGTGGTGACTATAAGCAGTACTATGTAACCTGTCGATTGCTTCAACAGCAATGCCCAAGGCAGTATCAAATCCAAAGGTTATATCAGTCAATGCCACATCATTATCAATTGTTTTGGGAAGCGTAATTACATTCAATCCCTTTTGTTTCAATAAGTAGGCATTTTTATTGGTTCCACCACCTCCCAAACATACCAATGCATCGAGATGATGCTTGTAATAATTTTCGGCTATTACATCGGTCATATCTAGCGTTTTCCCTCCAACAGGCATTTTATTGGGCTTATCACGA
>JAAUQL010000084.1 GCA_012033595.1 Cyclobacteriaceae bacterium
ATTTTTTGTTGGTTTTTCCAAGTAAACAAATGTTCAATTACTGAATTTGAAAAAACCAAGTCGAAAGAATTGTTTTCGAATTCAGACAAATCAGTCGCATCACCAATAATTGATTCGAAATTTTTTCTTGTTACATCTTGTTTCCTAAGGTTTAATAAATAAATTGTAACATCATCATCCTCTTTATATTCCATTAAATCCCAAAATAATTGACTTCCTCCAATATCAAGTATTTTAAGTGGTCTTGGAAGCTTTGTTAATTCATTTAGAAAAAAACGAAACCTTTTTTTTCTAAGCTTGGTAGTAAAAGAATTACGGGCATTGCTGTCAAATAATCTTAGCATATTTATAATAGTTTTTAGGGAAAATATTTTACCGCTATTTATTGCCTTTTTTTGCTACAACTGCAATATTCCAGTCCATTGGATTTACTTCAGCATCTGCATTCATAAAAGGACAAATTTTATCAACAGAAAAACCGGTCTGGTAAAGCAGGTTCTTTATCTCCGGAAAATAATAATAATGAAGATTGTGAGATTCAATAAACTCAAGTTCGCGTTTTTCTTGCTCATACAAAGAACATGTGAACTTGACCGTGACATCTTGAGTTATGGTATCAATTGAGGTTTCTGATATCCGCTGTATTTCTTTGTCACCTTCTTTCTTTCTCACCACTTTAACAGGTGAATAATGATCAACAACCGCATTCCCGTTCCAAAAATCAAAGATGAATACTCCTCCCTTTTTGAGCAGGTTATAGATATTTCTAAAACTCAAAACCTGGTCTTGATAATTTATGATGTAATTTACAGCACTAAACATGGAGATTACCACATCGTATTCCCCTGGAATTTCATTGCTCTTTTGAAAAGAGGAATTATATAATTTAACTGATTTACCCTGAGTTTTAAACCTTTCTTCTGCCACTTTAATCATAGAACCGGAAATATCGCTGCCTGACAATTGGACATAACCAATGTTATGCAATTCGTCCAAATGTCTTCCTGTACCACAAGCCAGATCAAGCAATTGAATTTCCTTCTGTTGATTGTAATAGCCTGTAATTAATTTGTCAATAAATAAAGCTTCATCCTTATAGTTTTTGTCCTTATACAATAAATCGTAAAAATCGGAGTATTTGTCATCGAATTGTTGCTGATCCATTAATTTGTTGTTTGTTTTACTGCCTCAATCACCTGTTTCATTTGTTCATCAGTCAGGGCCATTCCGCTTGGTACATAAAGCCCTCTTCGTGAAAGTTTTTCCGTAACAGGATAATGTTCATTCTTAAAAAATCCCAATTTATGCAGTGCCGGCTGCTCATGCATCCCCCAAAAAAAAGGCCTGGTTTGAACCTTTAATTCAATCAGCCTCTTCGCCCACTCCTTGCCGTCAAATTCCACATCATCCTTTAGCAATAATCCAAAAACCCAATATACATGTTCTGCCCAAGGTTCAACTTTTTGAATTTGAAATGCATTGTTCTCTTTAAAAGCTTCAGTATAAATTGCACCCTGCTTTTTCTTAATCGAAATTAATTTGTCAAATACCTCCACCTGTGCCATTCCTACGGCCGCCTGTAGGTTGGTGATCCTGAAATTAAACCCTAGATCCTCGTGAAGAAATCTTTGCTGGGGTTGAAAACACAGATTGCGATAATACCGACATTTTTCAGCAAGTTTTTCATCGTCGGTTGTTACCATACCGCCTTCACCTGTTGTAATTATCTTATTTGCATAGAAACTAAAAGATGACAGGTGACCAAAAGAACCGCAATATTTGCCTTTATATTTGCCGCCATGGACTTCAGCAGCATCTTCAAGCACATATAGTCCATGTTTTTCCGCCAATTCCATAATGGGATCCATATCGCATGAATGGCCAAACATATGTACCGGCATGATCACTTTGGTTTTCTTTGAGATTTTATCTTTGACCTGATTTACATCTATAGTCCAGTTATAAGGATCGACATCAACCAATACCGGAACCAAATCACAATTCAAAACTGCCATGACACAAGAAATGATGGTATGGCTTGGAATAATTACTTCGGAACCTTTCTCAAGCTCCAAAGCTCGCAAGGCCAATTCCAGTGATACTGTACCGTTCGCTACTGCGATACCGTGTTTAACCCCCAAATATGAGGTGAACTGCTCTTCAAATTTTTTTACGAATGACCCCTCAGACGATATCCAACCAGTTTCAATACACTCCTGGAGATACTTCTTTTCATTGCCGATAAATAAAGGTTCGTTAACTATGATCATGATTAAAAATGAGTTTTGTCATCACTAACTCCACTATACGGTCCTTGCTTGATTTCGAGCATCTCAGCATCTTCCAACATTTCAAATCCATGACCGCCGGAAGCTAATAAGATGACATCTCCTTCATCAAGTATCACTGATTGAAGGAATTCAAGTTTATGATCAAAGAGGTTTACTTTGACTTTTCCTTTTCTGATTAATAATACTTCTTGAGTATAGTGCACCTCACGTGTAGCTTTATTATGATAATGAGGTTTAATTTTGCCCTCTTTAGGATATTTTATAATACCCAATTGTTGAGAATAATCAAGCGGGGTGAAGAAGGTTGTTTTGTCAACTTTAAGTTCTTTACGGATTACAATACATATTTGATTGTTATCCCGGTCGGAGATGTTTTCAATTTTCATTTTTTATCCTATTATATGGTATTATTTGGATAAGCTTTTCAATCAGTCTTTTGATATAAAAATCTTTAATAAAATATTTAAGTGTTACAGAAAAAACTAGAAAAAACAATAATGCGCTAAATATTGCACGAAGAAATAAATCATCAGAAATAAGGTATTTTATGCCAAAGGAAATCAACATACTTATTGAGGCATATATAACGAATTTTTCTATAAATAAATTGAAACTAAGCCCATTAAACATTCCTTGTAAAAACCAAAGTGAAACAATATTATGAAGTATTCCGGTGACGCTTAAAGATATTGCCAATCCAAAAGCACCATACTTTTCTCCGATTGAAAAAGCGAGAAATATATACACAGCACTTGTGCAAATATCAATTATTGCAGAGAGTTTGGTTCTTTTACTATAATAAAAATTTTTCCTATGACTTCTCCAAGGCTACCAGATATAAAAAACCCCATAAGAGCTGAGAGACAAAGCCACACATTATAACTAGACTCATATTTGAACTCACCGCGCTGAAAAATCATTATAATCCAATCTATTCCAAAAAAAACAACATAAATGGAAATTGGTATACTTATAAGTAATATATAGCATACAGAATCTTCAAAAGTCTTTCTCAAACCATCAATATCACGCTTGAACCACTTTTTTGATAAAACGGGAAACAAGACTGTGCCAAGGCTACTTGACGTTAGCACTACCAGCACTACTGCTAATTGATTGGAATAACCTAAGTAGGAAATACTTCCATCACTTTTTGATGACGCAATTATTCTCTCTATCAAAGGATAAGATCTAGAAAATATGCCAGCAATAAGGAGAGGGAAAGCTAGATATATTATTTCATAGGACTCTATTTTAAATGATATGAAAAATCGACTAAGCTTATAATAAAATATATAAGAAAATAATACCAAGACAGATACTAAATTGCCAAATGTAAAACCTATAGCTAAACTGATAATTCCCATTTTGGCATTGAGTGCAAGAACAAAAATAATTGAACTTATAATTGGAATTGTTTTTATTAACCCTGGAATTAAAAATCTACCATTGTAATTGAGAAAATATGATAGTATAAGACTAATAGCTTGTGCAAGAAAAGTCGGCAACAATATAATCAACAACACAAGCAATAAGTTTCCCTTTTTAAGTAAGATTTCTTCAAAGAATAAATTCAACAGGCTAGTTCTAAATAAGTATATACCCAGACAAATTAGAGCTACAGCAACTGTTGTCCAAAAAAGAATGGACATTAAAAATTTTTCGGCTTTTTCTTTGGTAAAATTCTCAACCAAATCTGAGTATTTTGGAAGAAAATTTACTCCTATCGATCCCATATAAATAGTTGACAAAACAGTAGGTATGCTGATCGCAGCAAAATATGCATCTCGTTCTATACTGGTGCCGAAATAATTGGCCAGAATAGTCTGATTGATAAAACTAATAACTGTTGAAAAAACAGAAACAAAAGTTAAAACTATATTAGATTTAAAAACATTTATGGTTTTCAAGATGACATCATTAATTTTTCAATTCAATAATATCACTTTTCACCATTTCCTTAATCAATGCCTTTAAATCATATTTCGGTTCCCAACCTAATTGTCTCTTTGCTTTAGAAGGATCTCCGATTAAAAGATCTACTTCGGTAGGTCGAAAGTACCACGGGTCAATTTTTATCAATGTTTGGCCGTGTGTCAAATGCGTATATTTTTGATCGAATGATTTTATTAAACCTACTTCATCCACCCCGTTCCCTTTAAATTGTATTTCAATCCCTGCTTCTTCAAAAGCCATCAGAACAAAATCTCGTATTTTTGTAGTTACTCCAGTGGCAATCACATAATCTTCGGGTATGTCTTGTTGAAGCATCAAATACATAGCCTCCACATAATCCTTTGCATGACCCCAATCCCTTTTTGAATCTATATTTCCTAAAAATAAAATATCAGATGATCCATTTGCTATCTTTCCAACCGCTCTTGTAATTTTTCGTGATACAAAAGTTTCTCCTCTTTTCGGCGATTCGTGATTAAACAGAATCCCATTACAAGCAAAGATATCATAGGCCTCCCTATAATTTATTGTTAGCCAATAGGCATATAATTTTGCAGCAGCATATGGTGATCTTGGATAAAAAGGTGTATCCTCATTTTGAGGAACTTCTTTTACTTTACCATATAATTCTGATGTAGATGCTTGATAAAACTTGGTCTTTTTCTCTAAACGTAATATACGAATGGCTTCTAATAACCTTAAGGTACCTATTCCATCTGCATTTGCGGTGTATTCGGGCGTATAAAATGAAACATGAACGTGGCTCATTGCCGCTAAATTATATATTTCATCTGGTTGGGTTTCCTGCACAATTCTAATAAGATTTGAGGAATCTGTTAAATCTCCATAATGTAGTTCCATCGGAACATTCTTTTCATGAGGATCAATAAATAAATGATCTATGCGCTGGGTATTAAACAAAGAAGATCTTCTTTTTACACCATGAACTTTATATCCTTTTTGAATTAAAAGTTCAGCTAGATATGCGCCGTCTTGACCGGTTATCCCTGTAATTAATGCAGTTTTCATTTATTATAATTATAATATGCTTTATACCAATCGACAAATTTCTTAATGCCTTCTTCAGCTGTTGTAGAAGGACTGTACCCAGTGGTATTTCTCAAGTCCGAAATATCACAATGGTTCAGGGTAATATCTCCTGGTTGCATCGGTTTATTGTCCATTATGGCTTTTTTTCCAACATTTTTTTCAATCAAACGGATAAATTCTTTTAATTCTATCGGATTTCCATGGCCAATATTAAAAAGTCGAAAAGGAGCATAGCTTGAATTAAGCTCCGGATTCAAAGGATTCCAATTAACATCCGGTGTTGCAATCTTCTCCAATAATTTTTCGATTCCAGTAACGATATCCTCGACATATGTAAAATCCCGTGACATTTCACCATTATTAAAAACTTCAAATGGTTTACCTTCAATGATAGCTTTCGTAAAAATGAACAGAGCCATATCTGGTCTGCCAAAAGGTCCATATACCGAAAAAAAACGTAAGCCGGTAGTTGGAATATTATATAAAGAAGAATACGCATGGGCCATCAGTTCATTGGCTCTTTTAGAAGCAGCATATAATGCAAGCGGATGTCCGACTTTGTCTTTGACAGAAAACGGCATATTTTTATTTGCACCGTAAACTGAGCTAGAGGAAGCATAGATGAGGTGTTTCACTTTTGTATTCCTACATCCTTCAAGAATATTTAAGAAACCTTCTATGTTTGATTTTACATAGGTATGAGGATTGGTGATTGAATATCTTACTCCGGCTTGAGCCGCCAGATTAATTACGTATTTGTATTTGCGATCCTTAAATATCCCTTCAATAATATCACCGTTTTCCATATCTTCCTTAAAAAAATGGAAGTTGTGGCTCTTTTTGAGATTATCTAAACGCGCATATTTCAAACTGACATCATAATAGTCATTTATATTATCAAGCCCGTCAACATTATATCCTTTTCTAAGTAACCTTTCTGCTAAATGGTAACCTATAAATCCGGCAGCTCCGGTAACCAATACTCTATCCATTGTTTTTAAAGTCTTTTATCAACCAATTCCCTTGGTAAAAAGGATTTAAGATCAAAAACCGCTGATACGTTTTTTGCCAAATCTGCTATTTCAATACTTCTAAAAATATCGTGACCAACTGCTAGTATAATCACGCTATATTTTGATGTGATCTCTTCAATTAAATCAATATTGTATTCATTCCTGACTTCTTCCTTGTTCGCTTCAGGGTCATATACATCTACATCAATTCCAAAGCCTTCTAACTCATTGACCAAGTCAATTACCTTTGAATTTCTTATATCAGGGCAATTTTCTTTAAAGGTAACTCCTAATACCAAGGCGTTTGACGTAGTAGTGGACAATCCCTTTTTTATCATGAGTTTTACAATACTGTTGGCTATCTGGATACTCATTAAATCATTAATCCTGCGTCCGGCAAGAATAACTTCTGGATGATAACCCAGTGATTCGGCTTTATACGTAAGATAATAAGGATCAACTCCTATACAATGTCCACCAACCAACCCGGGCTTAAAGTTTAAAAAATTCCATTTGGTACCGGCTGCCTCCAATACATCCGAAGTATCGATATTCATTTTTTCAAATATCAATGATAATTCATTCACGAAGGCAATATTAATATCTCGCTGAGCATTTTCTATTACTTTCGCAGCTTCCGCAACTTTAATGGACGGAGCCAGATGAGTCCCAGCTTCAATAATACTCTTATATAGCCGATCAATTTTTTCACCTATTTCCGGAGTGCTGCCAGAGGTCACTTTCTTTATTTTTGCAACTGTGTGAATTTTATCTCCCGGATTTATCCTTTCTGGAGAATATCCACAATAAAAGTCTATGTTAAATTTAAAACCTGACTTTTGCTCTAAAATTGGCACACAAACTTCTTCTGTCACACCTGGATAAACAGTCGATTCATATATTACAATATTTCCTTTTTTGAGCCTTTTTCCTACGATTTCACTGGCCGAAATTAGTGGCTTTAAATCAGGCTTTTTGAATATATCAATAGGGGTTGGAACCGTGACTATGAAATAATCAAATCCTTCTATATCAGTTTCATTACTAGTATAAGTCAAGTACTTAGATTCACTAAATTGTTCAGCATCAACTTCATTTGTTCTGTCTATACAATTATTTAATTCCTCTATTCTTTTTTCATTTATATCAAACCCAACTGTGATATACTTTTTGCCAAGCTCAATAGCAAGTGGTAACCCTACATAACCCAGCCCTATAACAGCTATTTTCTCCATTTAAAAATGTGTTTATCAATAAATATTAACCCAGATCCAAACACTAATCCAAAAAAAACACTAAGCATAAGTATTAAGGTTCTTCTAGGTGAAGATTTGGCTACCGGCACTTGCACAGGCTCCAAAACAGTAAATACCGGGGTTTCTTCTTTTACTTTAAGCTTCGCCTGTTCTAATTGACTGGCTAAACCTTTGTAAACCTCGAAGGCCAGATTGTATTCATTTTGAAGTCTTTCATACTCAATATTGCCGTAAGCTGTTGACACGTTTCTATTGCGGTCGTTGAATATGGCGAGCCTTTTTTGAGCATTTTCAAAATCTGCTTTAGTCTCATCAAAACGTGCTTGAACAAAATCAAAATTAACTTTCGCCTTTTCTATTTTATAATCAATCAAATATTGCGTCAGCAATTCGATACTTATTTGAGCCACTTCAGCAGCCGCCTGAGCATCAGGCATTTCTGTGGTCAAAGTCAAAATGCCAGATTTAGCATCCACATCGACTGAAATGCGCTCCCTAAATTCCTCCAGGTATTCTGTTTCTACTTTACTTAGCGTAATGATTTGTTGCTCCTTCGTCTGTGTCTCAATGTTTTCTTCTTCTGAAGATGACAGCCAGGATTTGATTTGAATGGGTAAGCCTATAGTATAATTGGCAACCAAACTAAGAAAGGAGGGTCGATCCAGATCCCTAAAGAATGTATATGAACTGACCAAAGTATCTTGCTTTTCGAAACGAATTGGCTTTTTCCATACATCGATCAAAAAAGGAGTACTCTTGGCTATCTCCGGATACAATTCTGGAGTAAGTGCATTTGTGCCGCCCATATCCAGATTAATCCCGGCCAATCCGGCCAAACTTCCCAATCCTCCCATATTTGGTTTTAATCCTTCCTGGTTTTCGGGCATCAGTTTGCAGGATGCCTCATATTCTACTTTGCTGCCAAAAGCGATAATTAAACCAATAATAAAGAAAGCAGCGGTTACTTTGAGAATAAGTATTCTCCCAGCCCAGATGGTCTTGACTACTTCTATCAGGTCGATCTCATCATCTTGTATGATTGGCCGTTTGTTGGAATCGATATTTTTATTTTCTTCCTCCATACTTATCGGGTGATTTGTTGGATGACCAGGGCCAGGGTCGCTACGCTGGTGCTCATGGCAATCCAGGCCTGAGCTGATAATGGTTGTCTATCTGGCTTTTGCGGCACTATAATTTCGGCGCCGGGCAGCACCTCCGGATAGTTGTTGAAAAATAAAAAACTATGGGTACGGTCTACAGAGCCATTTGCATAGAGTATATACGCTTTCTTTTTCCTGGCATTCTCCGAAAAACCACCGGCCTTTGACACGTAATTACGGAAACTGAGCCCATCGTCGTACCTAACAGTTATCGGGTATAGAAATTCGCCACGCATGCGTACGGTTTGCAACTGCCGGGGCACAGAAAGTATGTCCCCGTCTTGTAATATGAGATCATATTTTGAGCCGGGGTTTTTGAGGATCGCTTCCAGGTTGATGCCTATGGTTTCGAACTGAAGCTCAGAGGTATTCAATTCAATCGAATCCCGTTTTACCAATTCATCGAGCCGTTCGCGCTTCATGCGTATGCCCTCCCGGCCAACGCCGGCATCTTCTATTTCATTGTATGCCTCAAGTTCTTCCCGCACATTCTGCAATCTTTTTTGCTGTAGCAATTCGGCTTCAGAACCTAGGGTATGGTCTTCGATATTTTTATTTTTTTCAACAGCCTGCAGGAGTTCGGCCAAATTCTCCAGCCGAATCTGTTCAATGGTTTTTGGCGGGTTAAACTCCGTTCGCCTAATGAGGGTGGCACCTTCGGGATAACCGTCTTTGTTAATGCCACCGGCTCTGGCGATAATTTCTGAAATGCGCTCGTTCTTTTTCTTCAAAGCATACAATCCCGGGTATAGCACTTCTCCTTCCAGCTTCACATTGACTTGTGGCTCGTACCCCGGCGATCTCCGTATAAATACCTGATCGAATGGTTGCAGCTCGAATTTAGAATCATTACCGTTCAGCTCAAGGTTTTTATTGATAGAAAAAGTAAATATGTCTGCAGTGCGGTTGGTCTCTGTTTCGTTTGTATCCTGTATTCTACGGGCTACTTCTACCTTCGACCCACTGGCTGACTCTCTCAATCCTCCGGCCCGGATGATGAGGTCTTCGACCGTCATATGCTGAAAAAATGGATAGGTACCGCTCTGCTTGACTTCTCCGTTGATCAACACATAGCGTTCATCATTCAGATCGTAAATGGATGAAATCTGCACCAGGTCTTCCCGTTTTAACAGGACATCGTCGGCTGTACCTTTGATTAACTCCCGAAGGTTAAACGACAAAACAGAATAGGAGAAATCTTCATTTGTACGATACACCAGGCCACGTTCCATAAACGCATCGCCCCGCAAGCCTTCAGCCAATTCGATGAGTTGTTTTACAGTCATGCCTTCGGTCAATTCGAATTCGCCCTCTCTAAAAACAGCGCCTTTTATTTGTACCCGATTGCTATAGCGGGTCAAAATTCCCTGCACCATTACTTCATCACCATTTTTGGTTGCTGTAGTTGGTAGTTCGTCCAATTTTAAGTCAAGAAAGGCTTTTTCCCCTTGGGCATTCCGTCGCACTTTAATCAATTCGGTATAGGCATTTTCGGTAAATCCCCCCGCATATTCGATCAGTTTGGCAAACGATTCGCCCTCAATGGTTTCGTAGATGCCTTCACGTTTTACCTCGCCATTCACTTCTATTCTGTTGATATAGGGTTTGATACGTACGATGTCCCCGTCTTTTAATACGACATTGTTGGAAAGCACTCCGTTGATGAGGAAATCGTACACATCGATCGCTGCAAAAACTTCATTGTCGCGGATGATTTCAATATTTCTCATCGAACCAGAATAATTTGGACCGCCTGACAGGTATAGTGCGTGTGCTACCGTGGCCAGTGAGCTTACGCTAAATGAACCAGGCCTCTGGGCTTCTCCTATCACGTGTATTTTGATGGTGCGCAGCTGACCCAGCGAAACCTGTGCAAATGTGTTTGGTTCGCCGCCGCGATTCGAAAGGCCGGAATATATTTGAGTAAGCCGACTAATAATGCGCTCTGATGCGCGGTCTACAGTAAGCCCGCTGACATAGATAGGCCCTATATTGGGGATGATGATATTGCCTTCGGGTGATATCACTTGCTGGTAGCTTTGTTCAGAAGCGCCCCATACATCTATAATCACCTCATCGCCTGCGCCCAATACATATCCTTTTGGGGTCGGGACATTTAAATTAGGCTCAAAGGTGAGTGTTTCGGAGTTGAATAGCTTGAAACCAAAAACACGTTCTTGTTTTTCTTTTAATTCTTCATCCTTTATTTCCTGGTAATCTTTTGTGAGGAAGTCCACCAATTCACCTTCTTTTATTTGATTGCTTTCTCTGGTTCGGGCGCGTTCAAAGCTGGTGCCTGATCTTACACCTCCGGCTTGCAGTTTGGCCATTCTGACTTTCAATTTGTCGATTTGTGCCTGAGGCATTCCCCGGCTTTTCAAAGCCATTTCTATTTCGGCCTCAGAATAGCCACTGCCGGCAGCCTGTTCTGCATATTTTTTTATCTGCGCATCCGACAAATCATCCACATTGAAGGTGCTCAACTGGGCTGGGGTCATATTTTGCATTTGGTTGATGCCATCTTGCGATTGCATGCCCTCTGTCTGGTTTTGACCAAATACATTCCAGTGAAGAAAAAATGTGACAAATAAAGCAATGAGAATTTTTTGGTGTGGTTTCATTCAAAAAATCAAATTTTGTAGTAGTCCAGATACCAATCGACAAACGACCGGATGCCATCTTCTATTTTAGTTTGCGGCCTAAAACCAACCAGCTTCGCCAGGTGAGTCACATCTGCATATGTCTCCACAACGTCTCCGGGCTGCAAAGGTAATAGATTTTTGATAGCCTTCTTGCCCAGACAATTTTCCAGCACCTCAATAAAATAATTTAACTCAACGGTATCGCTATTTCCGATATTAAAAATGCGATATGGGGCACTGCTGCTTGCCGGGTCGGGGAGGAGGGCATCCCAACTGGTGTCAGGCTCGGGTATTTTGGTGATGAGCCTGAATACCCCTTCTACAATATCATCCACGTAAGTGAAATCACGCTTCATTTTGCCTTCATTAAACACATCTATGGGCTTGCCTTCCAGTATGGCTTTTGTAAATAAAAAGAGCGCCATATCGGGTCTGCCCCAGGGGCCATAGACCGTAAAAAATCTTAGTCCGGTGCTTGGCAGATTGTATAAATTTGAATAGGTATGCGCCATGAGCTCGTTGGCTTTTTTGGTGGCGGCATACAGCGACAAGGGATGATCGATGTGATCGCTCACAGAAAAAGGCATACGTTTGTTTGCCCCATAAACAGAACTCGAAGAAGCATAGACCAAATGCTTGATGCCATGGTGCCTACAACCTTCTAATATGTTCAGAAAGCCCTCGATATTACTGCGGGTATATACATGCGGGTTGACTATGGAATACCTGACACCCGCCTGCGCTGCCAGATTGACCACATATTCAGGCTTATCCGAACGGAAAGCTTCATTTACCGCCTGCTGGTCTTCGAGCGATATAAGGCGGAACCGGAAATTTTCTGATTTTTTTAATATTTCAAGCCTGGCTTTTTTCAGGTCGATGTCATAGTAGTCATTGAGGTTATCGAGGCCTGTCACCTGCCATCCTTCATTGATAAGTCGCAAGGACAAATGAAAGCCAATAAAACCTGCAGCACCTGTTACAAAAATCTTGTTCAAAGCCAAATAAAATAGGTTAATGTAAATTTTGAGAGCGCAAAAGTAATCATTTACTCACATTCAGGCTGTTACATCATTATTTATTTTTGCATTAAACTTACATTTGCGGTCATATGATTATTCGTCAAACCTGGGTATTGGTAAAAAAGGAAATCCTAATCGAACTAAGGATGAAATACGCCTTGAGCGGTATGATTTTATATCTGATCAGTTCCATTTTCCTGGCCTATATTACCTTTAGCACAGGCAGGGCTCCGATTAACATACCGACCTGGAATGTGCTCTTCTGGATCATCATGCTTTTTGTGGCCACCAATTCGATTGCAAAAAGTTTTATTCAGGAAAGCAGAGAAAGGATATTGTATTATTATACCATTGCCAATCCACATGCCATTATACTTGCCAAAATGGTATTTAATAGTTGTTTAATGTTGTTTTTGGTAATGATGGGCTTCGTCATCTACATTATATTATTGGGTAATCCGGTTGGTGATTTGCCGATGTTTCTGCTCGCATTGCTACTGGGCGCCATCGGTTTTTCTACCACTTTCACCATGATATCGAGCATAGCCTCCAAAGCTTCCAACAGCAGCACCCTCATGGCTATCCTTGGCTTTCCGGTCATCGTGCCTATTCTATTGCTATTGATCAAAATTTCGCGCAATGCCATCGAGGGTCTGGCCCGATCGACCATTTACGACGAAGTGCTCACGCTTTCTGCCATAATAATTATTGCAATTTCTACGTCTATACTTTTGTTTCCATATCTTTGGAGATCGAATTAAGCCATAACAAATTCAATACGGTAAATGCGCACTTTCTTTACAAACAACTGGTGGAAAATCCTTGCGATCGTGCTGATGTACTATGTCCTTATTTATGGGTTTTTGGTAGATGTTCCCAGACTTGCCATACTAAATGAGACTATACGCAACCTTTTCTTCCATGTGGCAATATGGTTTGCCATGTTTATTATGCTCATCGTTTCGCTGGTGTATTCCATCAAATACCTGAAACACTCCAGCTTACACCATGACCGTATCGCCGGAGAATTTGCCACTGCGGGTATTGTTTTTGGATTATTGGGGGTGGCCACCGGATCTATTTGGGCCAAGTTTACCTGGGGCGATTGGTGGGTCAACGATCCGAAACTGAATGCTACTACCGTGGCACTGCTGATCTACCTTGCCTATGTGGTATTGCGATCATCTATCGAGGATAGTCACCAAAAGGGTCGGATCAGTGCAGTTTACAATATCTTTGCTTTTGCCGCCGCAGTGCCATTGATATTCATTTTGCCCCGGCTTACTGATTCGCTGCATCCGGGCAATGGGGGCAACCCGGGTTTTAGCGCCTACGACCTCGACAGCAACTTGCGTACGGTATTTTATCCGGCGGTAATTGGCTGGGCTCTATTAGGTGTTTGGTTTGCGACATTACGTGTCCGGATCAAAAATATGAGCGAACGCATTGATGACTTACACAATTATTGAATGACATGAAAAATTATGCTGCGCCATGTTAGCCGGCGCATTTATTCATATTTTAGCTTTTTTCTCGTTTGCACAAGCGCAAGACACCATAGACAATAGCATAGAGATGGCAGATCAGATGCGCGCTGATGGCAAAATATATGTCGTGGTGCTGGTGGTCCTGATCGCCTTTACCGGACTGATGGTGTACGCGATCAGTACTGATCGCAAAGTGTCGAAGTTGGAAAATGAAATTAAAAGTTTAAAATCAAAAGAAGATTTATAAACTTTGCCCATGTTGTATCGTTTTACATGAAAATTTTAATAATGAAAAAATCACATTTCATCGGGATTTTAGTAATCGCCGTTGCCGTTTTCGTGATCATATCCACCGCAGGTGATGCCAGTACTTACGTAAATTTTGATGAAGCCAAAGCTCTTTCCGCAGCCGGAAACAGCAAAAAAGTACATGTAGTTGGCCAGTTAAAGAAAAATGAGCGTGGAGAAATAGTGGGCGTGGAACCGGGAATTGACAAGCTGACCGTTACCTTTTTGATGGTGGACAACAGCCTGGAAACGGGCAAAGTATTTTATAACAAACCCATGCCTCCCGACCTGCAGCAATCTGAGCAGGTAGTGGTGATTGGCAACTATAAAAATGATGTCTTCATTGCCAATCAGATATTATTGAAATGCCCATCTAAATACGAAGAAGAGTCACTTCAGGTAAGCGAGGCAAAATAATCTTATGATCAATTTACTTATTGGAAATCTCGGACATTTATTTGTCATATTGTCCTTTGTGCTATCTCTGGCCTCTGCATTCTCTTACTTTCAGGTCACGAAAAAAACCGACCCTTTTGCCCAAAAGGAATGGGTATTCAACGGGCGAATGCTGTTTTACCTGCATAGCTTTTTTGTGGTGGGCGTGGTGCTTGTCCTCTTCCTGATCATTTACAACAACTATTTCGAATACCACTACGCCTATTCGCATGCTTCCAAACATTTGCCGGTTCACTATATGATTTCCTGCTTTTGGGAAGGACAGGAAGGCAGTTTTCTCTTATGGATTTTTTGGAATTGTGTACTGGGCATTATCCTGATCAGAACCAATAAAAATGGGAAGCTCCCATCATGGTAATTTTTGCCCTTGTGCAAGCTTTTCTTGCTTCCATGATCCTGGGCATCTCCATTTTTGGATTCAAAATAGGAAGTTCACCATTTGTGTTGCTTCGCGATGTCATTGCCGACCCTATATTCACCATCAATCCCGATTTTGTACCAAAAGATGGCACCGGTCTCAACCCTTTGCTGCAAAACTATTGGATGGTCATCCATCCGCCGACCTTATTTCTGGGCTATGCCACTACCCTCATTCCTTTTGCCTATGCCATAGCCGGTCTATGGAAAAGAGAATATAAAGAGTGGATAAAACCTGCTTTGCCGTGGGCCATTTTTTCTACCGCCCTCATGGCCACCGGCCAGTTGATGGGTGCCTACTGGGCATATGAAACCTTGAGCTTTGGGGGCTATTGGAGCTGGGATCCGGTAGAAAATGCAGTGTATGTGCCCTGGATCATCCAGGTGGCGAGCATCCATACCATGATCATTTTCAAGAAAACGACTCCGCACTCAAGACATCCATCATACTGGTAATAACCACCTTTTTGCTGATTTTGTATGCCACCTTCCTGACAAGGAGTGGTATATTGGGCAATGCCTCGGTGCATTCATTTACTGACTTGGGCCTTTCGGGTCAGTTGCTCATCTATTTGTTGGTATTTTTCGGGATAGCGGTGGCGTTGAGCATTTCCAGATGGAAAGAAATACCCAGCACCGACAAAGAAGTTTCGACTTATTCCAAAGAGTTCTGGATTTTTATGGGGGCTACAGTGCTCGGTCTTATGGGCTTTCAGGTGATGGCCGGCACCTCCATTCCGGTTTACAACACCATCCTCGAACAATTCGGCATCAGTTCCAATATGGCTTCGCCGGCAGAGCAGGCCATTTTCTATTCCAAATTTCAGATATGGGGAGCCATACTGGTGGCTATTTTGTCGGGCACGGGGCAGTTTTTCTTTTGGAAAAGTATGGATAAATCGAGGATTTGGAACGAGTTGTCCATACCAGTGCTGATCAGCCTGGTGGTTTCGAGTGCTATATTTCTCATTTACGGTATCAATAAAATAAGTTATATCCTCTTGCTCACCGCCGGGGTATATTCTTTGGTGGCCAACGGAACCATATTGATACGCCTTCTGAAAAAGAAAAACCTAAAACTGGCGGGCGGGGCAGTGGCACATATCGGTATAGCCATGATGCTGCTGGGCATATTGTTTTCCTCCGGATATTCAAGGATCATTTCGCTCAATACTTCCGGCCTTTTGTTTTCACGCGATATGTCTGATGAGATGAACCAGGAAAATGTGCTGCTATTTGTAAATGAACCCAAGGTAATGAACCAATACGAACTTACCTACAAAGGTCAGCGGGTGGAGTTGGAGGGAATACCCGGGTATCCGCCGAAGAAGCTGGTGAAAAAAACCATGGATGAATACACGGTGATAGGCCGGGGCGACTATGAATACAAGGGGGAAGTCTATTTTAAAGCCGGAGATTCACTGACCATCAGGCCAGAAAATACCTACTATGAAGTAGAATACAAAAAAGATGGCGAAACGAAGTTTTCACTCTTCCCGAGGGCACAGGTTAATCCTAATATGGGACTGATTGTGTCGCCGGATATCAAACACCATTTAGATAAAGATCTCTACACCCATATCGCTTCCATTCCAGACCCGGAGACGACTACGGAGTGGAGTGAACCTGTCGAAACTCTGGTAAGCATGGAAGAACGATTTTTTATCAATGATTTTGTGTCCACCCTCACCAGGGTGGTAAAGGTAGAAAACTTAGATGGTGTGGAGCTTGGTCCTGACGATGTGGCCGCTGAGGCGATCATTGAGGTAATGGTCAAAAACAAAACCTATACGCTCAAGCCTGTTTTTATTATCAAAGATAAAATGATGGGCAATATACCGGCAGAAGAGGAGGAAATCGGCGCAAGGGTGTCCTTCACCAATATTCTGCCTGAGCAAGGTAAATTTGAACTCATGGTAGAGACTACTCAAAAGGACTACATTATAATGAAAGCCATTGAAATGCCCTATATCAATGTGCTGTGGCTGGGCTCATTGGTGCTTATGTTTGGTTTTGTGTTGGCAGTAGCACGGCGATACCGGGAGTTTAAGCAATCAAGAACCTAAGGGACTGCGGCGCCTGATGGCCGCATTCATTGCCATGCTTGTCTCACTCGCCCATGCTAATGAATTTTTTTACAAAAGTAAATAATCTCTTCCGCAGGCAACGCATGACGTTTTCTTACCTCTGCCGGCAATTCATGTAGAAAGTCATCTTCTGTTACTGCGAAACCCGCCTGACGCAAGCGCTCACCGTAGTCCCGGCCATATTTGCGCATGTGATCATCCTGGCCAAACAACCTTTCCCTCTCTTTGCGATCGGTGATGCGGGTATCCTCTATGGTTGCCTCCATATCCATATACACCGGCGATTGAATAATCGCCCAGCCACCTGGTTTCAACACACGATAGATTTCGCCCATCGCCTTCAGGTCATTTTCAACATGTTCCATTACATGATTGCAAAAAACCACATCAAAAGTGTGGTCTTCGAAGGGTATGTCATGCACATCCATTTTCACTTTGGCGAGTGGCGATTCGAGATCGGCGGTGATATAGTCCAGATTTTCCATGCTTTCGAATATTTTAATAAAGCAGAGCTCGGGGGCGATGTGCAAAAGCGTGAGATGAGCCGTAAAAAATTAGTTCTCGATTTTAAATAAAGCCACATCAGCCGGTGTCTTTCCAGCGACAGAGAACTTGGGCACAGCGCATTTGGCCTGGATTGTAGCCTGCCATAAGGGAGGAATTTGCGGTAGGTTTTTCCGTTGATGGGGCATTCCACATTGTCGCCCCGGTAAAATACCCCAACGATACGTAGAATATGGTGACTGAAATACTGGATGTATTTCCTTGGAATATTTCTAAGTACAAAACTTATGATATTTTTCATTCAATTTATTTTTTCTTGCACAAAAGTCCTTTCAAACCCGTCAGAAACCGTTAAAACAAAATAATGAATACCTGTCAAATAGCGTTTTAGCCATAAGGTCTTTGAGGTCATTTTTATTGCAAATATCAGAAATTCATCAGATTCTATACTTAGCTTTGATATACAAATACTGTTATAAATATTTTTAACCTTTCAGACGAATTGCATCCTTAGTTTTAGCAGCACCTAAAGTTATTTTAATGAAAAAGAAAATAATAATTGCCCTGGTCGCCACCGCTGTAGTCATCTCCGGATTTTTCATCTTCCAAGTGGCCGACCCTACAGATTCTAAAGACATAGTGGTACCTGTAAAGTCCGGAAAATTTGTGGTGGACATTACCACCACCGGCGAACTGGAAGCCAAGAATTCAGTGAAAATAATGGGACCCGGAAGGCTTCGGGAATTTCGTGTTTACCAAATCAGTATTCAGGACATCGTAGACGAAGGCACTGTCGTGAAAAAAGGCGACTGGATAGCCACGCTCGATCAAAGTGATTTTAATTCCAAACTTCAGGACAAACAAATAGACCTGGAGCAGAGGCAGTCGGAATATATCCAGGAGCAACTGGACACCACCCTGCAAATGCGCCAGGCACGCGACCAGCTCATCAACCTGGCATACAGTGTCGAAGAAATGCAAATCAAACTAGACCAGTCGCAGTTTGAACCCCCGGCCACCATCAAGCAAGCCGAGATAGACCTCGACAAAGCCATACGAGCACTGGATCAGGCCGAGCAAAATTACAAGATCAAACTCGATCAGAACAAAGCCAAGATGGCCGAGGTAGCCGCCAAAAGGCGTAAGGTACAAAATGAGATGGACGAGATGCTGGCGTTGGTAAAGTCATTCCAGATACAGGCTCCCGAACCGGGCATGGTAGTATATGCCAAAGGATTTGACGGAAAGCCCATCAAGTCCGGCTCTCAAATTCATATGTGGGATCCGGTGGTGGCCACCCTGCCCGACCTGTCAACCATGATTTCGAAGACTTACATCAACGAAGTAGATGTACGCAAAATAATACCGGGACAAAATGTGGAAATTGGCCTCGATGCATTTCCTGAAAAAACGCTTACCGGTACGGTGACCCGTGTGGCCAATGTGGGAGAACAAAGCCCCAATTCCGATTCTAAGGTGTTTGAAGCCATCATTGAAATAGAAGGTACCGACCCACTGCTGCGACCATCAATGACCACATCCAATAAAATCATCGTCAACCAATTGGATTCTGCGCTTTATATTCCTTTGGAAGGACTACACAGCAAAGCAGATTCCATCACTTTCGTATATAAAAGATCAGGATTGAAAGCCGTAAAGCAAGAGGTAATGATAGCCGAAACCAACAGCAATGAAGCCGTGATTAAGCTTGGTCTGGAAGCTGGCGACAAAGTGTATTTGTCTGTGCCCGCGGGCATGGACGATGCCGACATTGCCATGTTAAAAGAGTTGGATGGCAAGCGGACACAGCAAGAGGAAGAAACGACCGCCTCCGCGCAGGAAGCCAAACCCGGGCGCTTTGGCGAAGGTCGCAGACAGGGAGAAAGAGAAGACAAGGCAGGGGAGCACAAAAGGACGGAAGGGAATACCACCGGGGCAAACACCAATGCGGTGAAATAAAACAAATCATCTCCAAATCTTCCCACTATGTCAGAAAGAGTATTGGCTAATTTTTATATCGCATTTGAAGCCGTCATAGCCAACAAGATGCGATCGATCCTTACCGCTCTCGGTATCATTTTTGGCGTGGCAGCCGTCATAGCCATGCTGGCCATAGGCAATGGTGCCCAACAGGAAATCCTCGAGCAGATCAAGTTGGTGGGAGTTAACAACATCGTAATCGAACCCATCATTGAACAAAAAGAGGAGAATTTGAGTGAATCTGCTGCTTCGGGTAAAGAAAAGAAAAAATTCTCCCCGGGCTTATCACTCAAAGATGCAGAGGCTATCTCAGATATAGTGCCCGCTATCCAGCGCCTGAGTCCGGAGATTGTGTTAGATACCTACATCATCAAAAATGGTATTAGAAGATCGGCAAAGCTGGTAGGAGTGGAGCCCAATTACTTTGACCTCACCAGCTTTGAATTGGCCAAAGGCAACATGTTTAGCGAGCAACAATTGATCAAGGGATCGCCGGTTTGCATCATCGGCAAATCCATCCAAACTAAATTTTTTCCGACAGAAAACCCAATAGGCAAATCGATTAAGTGTGGGCCAAACTGGCTTACCATCATTGGAATACTCGAAGAACGCATGATCTCAGAATCGAGCATCACCAAATTGGGCATCAGGGATTTCAACATGGATGTGTACACCCCGATCAAATCGTTTTTGATCAGGTATGAAAATAGAGACCTGGTCACCAAATCTATGCTCGAAGCCGCAAACAATTCCAGCCGTGGCCGTATGTTTTTTGGCGGTGGCGAACCTGAAGAGGCCAGCAGCACCACGCCTGTCAATTACCATCAAATTGACAAACTGGTGGTGCAGGTAGCCAATACTGAGCTGCTCAACCCGGTGGCAGAGATTATTTCGCGGGTATTGGAGCGGCGGCATCTAAATGTGGTCGATTACCAGATTACCATTCCTGAATTGCTACTGAAACAGCAGCAGCGTACCAATCAGATTTTCAACTTTGTACTTGGTGCCATTGCGGGTATTTCCTTGCTGGTAGGTGGTATTGGCATCATGAACATTATGCTCGCCTCGGTGCTTGAGCGGATCAAAGAAATAGGGTTGCGCTTGTCGCTCGGGGCTAAAAAACAGGATATCATTTTGCAATTCCTCTTCGAAGCCGTCATGATCTCCATCACCGGTGGACTTATAGGTATTGTTTTGGGCGTGGTGCTGGCCATTCTGGTGTCGCAGTTTGCCGAGATACCCACCATCATTACCTTTGCTTCCGTATTATTGTCCTTTGGCGTGGCTGCGACAGTGGGGCTTATTTTTGGGATTACCCCCGCCAAAAGGGCTGCCAGTCAAGACCCCATAACTTCTTTGAGATATGAATAAATTAATCTTTTTTGCTACAGCGCTTATCTTTTTTCACTCAGCACACACACAAGCTCAACAAGCTACAGCACCGGAAAGGCAGTACACTTTAAAAGAAATAATAAATATTGCCCGGGAGCAATCGATCAACTCTAAGCAGGCGGCTACCACGCGCGAGATCAGATATTGGGATTTTCAAAGATATCGGTCAAACTACAGACCCCAGCTCGGTCTCGATGGCAATATCCCCGGCTTCGACCGCAGATTTACCGGAGTGCAGCAAGAAGATGGCACAACGGCATTTAAGCCAGTTTCCAGAAACAATTCTGAGCTGAACCTAAGCATAAGGCAAGACATAGGAGCCACCGGTACCAGGCTAAGATTGAACAGTTCACTATCCCGATTCGACAATTTTCTGGATACCGAGCTGTACAATCCATATCATGAATACAGCGGATCGCCGTTGGAGTTGCAGATTACCCAACCACTATTTCAGTTCAATGAGTTGAAATGGGACAAAAAAATAGAACCTTTGCGCTACGAAGAATCGCAAAAAGAATACCTGGAAGACCTGGAAGACCTTTCGCTCAACACCACGCGTCGTTTTTTGATCTGGTGCTTTCGCAAATCAACCTGGACATTGCCCAGAAAAACGTCGCCAATAACGATACCATATACAAAATAGCCCAAGGGCGATACAATCTGGGTAAAATAGCCGAAAATGAATTGCTTCAGCTTGAGCTGCAACTGATGAACTCCCGACAGCAGGTAGCTCAGGCTACCCTCGATATCGAAATCAGAAACCTAAGATTAAAAACATGGGTAGGGCTCACCGATGTCGCCAACCTTCCCTTGAAACTTCCTGAAGAAATACCTGATATTCAAGTGGATGAGCAAACTGCCCTGACTTATGCCCGCGCCAACAGATCGGAGGCCGTAGGTTTTGAGCGTCGAATGCTGGAGGCCGATGCAGGTGTAGCACGCGCCAAAGGCGGCACCGGTCCGCAAGCAAACCTGTTTGCCAGTTTTGGATTGACAAACAGAACAGAGCAAGATGGGAATGTTGGAGATATTTATCAGAATCCCGAAGACGGGCAGATAGTAAGGTTGGGTTTTGAAATTCCGATACTGGACTGGGGAAGAAGAAAATCGTGGCTCAGATCTACCGAAGCTACTCAAAAACTGGTCGAATACACCGTTGCCCAGGATCTCATTACCTTCGACGAAGAAGTATTGACGCAAGTCAGGCAGTTCGAAATGCTCCAGGAGCAGGTAAAAATTACCCGTATTGCCGACGACATTGCCCAGCGTAGGTACGATATTACCAAAAACAGGTATCTTATAGGCAAAATCGCCATTACCGATATGAATATTGCCCTCACTGAAAAGGATCAGGCAAAGGCCAGATATATCCAGTCCTTGCAAGATTTCTGGATGGCCTATTTCAACCTGCGCAGACTTACCTTATACGATTTTGAAAATAATTTCCAGATTATCGGCGATGAAATGTAGCGCAGCACACACGCCTGCATAGGGCGGTGTTGGCACTCTAATGAAGACCTCAAGCGGCAAACAATACTAAACTACTGCTTTCGGGGGCTTTTGAATTTGTCTTCTATACGCCTTTTTCCCTTGCTATAGGCAGTCTGCCAAATGCCAGGTCGGGCATATTCAGCCACCTTAATCGAAATAAGATGTGGGATAATTTGAAAAGACCAGTATCTCCGCTAATTATGCAATCAAAACCTCAGCTATTTCGATGGAATTTTTTCGCTTTACCTATGCCGAGTTTCAGGCCATTGTGCTATCTGTGCAGGTGGCTTTGATATGCTCGCTCATATCCTTGCCATTGTCCATAGCAGGCGGTTGGATTTTGGCGAGAAAACAATTTAGCGGTAAATGGTTCGTAGAGGGTGTGGTACAATTGCCATTGGTGCTGCCGCCGGTCACTGTAGGGTATTTGCTTATGGTCGTATTTGGCGTTCGCGGATTTATCGGGGAGTTTTTATTGGAGCATTTTAATATCCGGATTTCATTTACCTTTTGGGCCGCGGTACTGGCTTCAGTGGTGGTTTCATTTCCCTTGGTGGTCAGGGCCATCAAAGTGGCTATAGAAATGGTGGACGTCAATCTCGAATCTGCTTCCCGTACACTGGGTGCAGGGCCATGGAAGTCTTTTTTCACCATCACCATACCGCTGGCCTTACCGGGCATTATCAGTGGCTTTGTCCTTGGGTTTGCCAGGTGCCTGGGCGAATTTGGTGCTACCATTACCTTCGCGGGAAATATTGTAGGAAAAACCCAAACCATGCCTTTGGCCATATATGCGGCCATGGAAAACCCCAGTGGGGAATATGTCGCTATTCGTCTTGTGGCTATCTCTATTTTGCTTTCATTTGCCGCTATGGTAATCTCAGAATATATGAACAGGAAAATTGTGAAAGATCATGAGCGTGTTGGCACTGGATATTCTGAAAGAAAAAAGGGATTTACTTTGGATTTAAAGTGTGAAGTCCAGGATCGGATCACGGGTATTTTCGGCCCCTCGGGTGCAGGCAAGACTACCCTGCTAAGGATGATTGCCGGATTAGAAAAGCCTGACCGGGGTTATATTACCATTGGGGGCAAAAAATTTTATGACAGTGAAACTAAAATCAACCTGCCACCAGAAAAACGAAATATCGGCTATGTGTTTCAGGAAGGGCGGCTATTTCCTCATCTTAAGGTAATTCAGAATCTGAAATATGGCATCAGGGATCACAGCGATAAAAAGCTCTTTGATGAGATAAGCACCATGCTGAAAATCAATGATCTGCTGTACAAACGAATAGACCAAATATCAGGTGGCCAGGCTCAGCGTGTAGCCATCGGACGTGCGCTGCTGTCGTCGCCGGAGCTGCTGGTGCTCGATGAGCCTTTTTCTGCATTGGACAAAAAACTCAGGCAGCATATCATTGTGCTACTCAGGCCGTTGATCAATAAGTATCAGATTCCCATGCTCATCGTCAGCCATGACCTTACAGACCTGCTTGCTCTTACCTCCAACTTGCTGTTGATTAGAGACGGAAAATGTAGTGGTCTGGGCAATTACTATGAGCTGATGCTCCAAAAGGAGGCCATGGATCAAATGAGCAAATCGGGTCTTATGAATGTAATAGATCTGCAATTAAAACATGTGGACAACGATCGGGGGGTATTATTTCTGACGCACGGTAAGCATGAAATCTATGCAGAGTCCAGGCTCAATGAAAACGGATATCTCGAAAACCACACCATCAATGTGATGTTGAGACCAGAAGATATCACCCTGGCACGGCACCGGATTGTAGATATTTCTATCCAAAACCAGTTGGAAGGCATAATAGAGAAATTAATCGTGACAGAAAACCGTGTACTGTGTGTGGTCGATCATGGCTTTAAGCTGATCGCCGAGGTGACCCTCGCCACCATGCAACAAATGAAAATGAAAGAAGGAGACATGATCTGGAGCTTGTTTAAAGCTGCGGCCGTAAAAACAAATAGCAAAGGAATAGTAAATTCACGAATTTGATTTTGAATATGACAATCTTCGATAACAAACGTATGTTTCTGCTCTATGGTCTGGCCAATGTGCTGATGCTGTTGGTTTTGATGGTATTGCTCATTTGCCTTTTCTATGGCATATATCTCTTGGATCGCCTGGCTTTTGTGGTCTTCATTGGCATACACCTGTTTTTGCTATTTTTCGTCAAAATCCAATACCTGTACATCGAATACGACGAACATACCCAAACTTTCCTCTTCAGATACAATAAACGCTTTACGCTCAAATGGCAGCAGAAATCCAGATCGGTGATCTTACCTGCAACTCAAATGGCCGGATATACCATTGAAAAGGACTACCTGGGCTTGGAAATGGTTTCTTTTTATAAATCAGAAAATGCAGAGCGATTTGCCTTGGGACCCATTCACGTGGGTCGTATAAGCAAAGCGAATAAGGAAGCCCTCATAAAAGTGTTTGGGATGCCGGTCTGAGCAAGTTTCCGGTAGCATGGATGAGCAGTAGTAAAATGCAAGATTCATGGGCAGTCCCGTCTGCATTGCCCTTGCAAGGCAGACATTTTTACAAAACGCACAAACATATAGGACGATAAATAAAAGTACCTGTATCTATGGCCGAACTGCGGAATGGGACTAAAAGCCTCCGGACTCAAGGGTATGAATACATCATCGAGGCTATGGAAGGGTTGAAATTACTTTGGATACGCAGACCCAGCATTTGCGGGAACCGGGCATAAAAGCACCTTCCTGATGAGAATTGCCGGCAGTGGTGCCTTATCAAGAAATCTGGCGCATGTATGGCGGTGTTGCACTGTATTAATTCCCCTTTTTTTTCTTTATTATAAAAAAATAATCCGAAATTTGACCGGCTTCAATCGTATGCCATCCGCTACATATATCAATGAGAATTTAATTTTTTAATAAACTGAAATACAATGAATCCAAAAATGAAAAAAACCGCAAACGTTTGTATGGCTGTTTTGGCTATATTATTCATGGGCCATTCCTACTGCCTGGCCGGTGACGATGGCTGGCAGATGCTCTTTAACGGCAAAGACTTTACGGGCTTTAAGCAGCTCAACGGCAAGGCCAACTATACGGTAGAAGACGGGGTGATGGTGGGTACCACCATGCACGATACCCCCAACAGCTTTATGGCCACAGAAAAGAAATATGGTGATTTTATACTCGAAGTCGATTTGATGGTTGACCCAAGTATGAACAGCGGCATACAGATCAGAAGTCTGAGTACCCCTGATTACAAAGATGGTCGGGTACATGGCTACCAGGTCGAGATCGATCCGGCCGATCGGGCCTGGTCAGGGGGCATCTACGACGAGGCCAGACGTGGTTGGCTCTATCCTCTGGATCTGAACCCAAAGGGTAGGAAAGCATTTCGCAACAACGAATGGAACCACTATAGAATAGAAGCCATTGGCAACTCCATCCGCACCTGGGTCAATGGCATACCTTGTGCCGACCTGGTAGATGATATGACCTCCGAGGGTTTTATCGCATTTCAGGTTCACTCCATTGGCAAAGATGCTCAGGAAGGCACCCAAATCAAGTGGAAAAACATAAAAATAAAAACAGAAAACCTGGTGCGAAGCCCTTGGACAGACATCTTTGTGGTCAATCTGATACCTAACAATTTGTCACCCCAGGAGCGTGCTCAAGGCTGGAAACTGCTGTTCGATGGCAAAACAACCAATGGTTGGAGGGCTGCCGGCCAGGAGGCATTTCCCAAAGCGGGTTGGAAAGTAGAAAGCGGCGAACTCATCGTGCTGTCACAGGGCGGCGCAGAATCGCAGGGAGGCGGTGACATCGTAACCCTTGATGAATATTCGACCTTCGAATTTCAGACAGAGTTTAAACTGACCCCCGGCGCCAATAGCGGCATCAAATATTTTATTACCGAACAATATGGGTCGGGCAAATCGGCCATCGGATTGGAGTATCAGGTACTTGACGATGAAAAACACCCCGATGCCAAACTCGGCAGCGACGGCAACAGAACGGTTGCTTCACTATACGACCTCATCCCTGCCAATAAGAACAAGATTGTGAACAAGCCCGGAGAATGGAACCACGCCCGCATAGTGGTATGCGGCACCAGGGTGGAGGAATGGCTCAAAGGAAACAGCCTGGAGAAAACCAGCCTCACCGGTGCGCATGTGGCCCACTGGCTCAACAATCGCAAGGTGCTGGAATATGAAAGGGGCACCCAGGCCTTTGAGGCACTGGTGCAGCGCAGCAAGTACAACGAATGGGAAGGTTTTGGCAAGTGGCAGTCGGGGCATATACTGCTTCAGGAACATGGCGATGAAGTCCACTATCGAAGCATTAAGGTGAGGAAAATCGAATAAACTAAACCCAAAAGAATTTAGGCCAGCTAAAGGCATAAAACATAAACCCATAAAGAGCTGTTGCAAAGGAGGGCGCCGGGAATATAATTCCGGCAGTTCCCGCTGCTACAGCTTTTTTTATTTATCATTGTCAGAGACAAAACAGGCTGTATATTGTTTAGAAAGGATAATAGTTGAACATGGCCTGCCCATTATAATCAACACAAAACCAAAAAAACACGATAGAATATGGCTTTTATAGAAAAAAACAGCCCGATATTGGTAACAGGCGCATCGGGTTACATAGCTTCATGGATTATAAGCATGCTGGTTGACCAAGGCTATACCGTGCATGGTACCGTGCGCAGCCTGGCTCAAAAAGACAAAATAGCGCACTTGCTTCACATCCAAAACCAGGCTTCTGGTCGTTTAAAACTTTTTGAAGCAGACCTGCTGGAGGAGGGATCATTTGCCCCGGCAATGGATGGATGCCAATTGGTGATCCATACTGCTTCTCCTTTTTTCATACAGGGAGTAAAGGATCCCCGGGAGCAACTCATCAAACCTGCCCTGGAAGGCACCCAAAATGTGCTCGATACCGTCAATGAAACCCCGACTGTAAAACGAGTAGTGCTTACCTCAAGTGTAGCTGCCATTTATGGCGATGCCATTGATATAAAAAATACCCGCCAGGGGATTTTCGACGAAAAAAACTGGAACACAACCAGTTCTGT
>JAAUQL010000182.1 GCA_012033595.1 Cyclobacteriaceae bacterium
AGAAATCGTCTACAAGATAGAAAATTTCGGTAATTTATCATCTGTTAATTCCATGCTTTTGTAGGTTATATTGTTGATTGTCAAAGCTTTAATATAACCAAAAAGCATGGATTTTTATATAATTCCTCCTATTTATTAATCGAACTCAGGTTATTAAAGGAGATCGTAGAGCCGTCGTCCTTTTTTACATCACCAATTACGATCACCTCTTTGATCTGCCACGTGCCTCCAATTTTGGAATAGGCATTCACCGGGTTGCTGTCATTTTTGGCGCAAGCCGAAAGCAATGCCCATGCTACCAAGGCAAATATGGTTCCTTTGGAAACAGTAAATTTCATGGCATTTGATTTAAGGTCCTGAATTGGTGCAAATATGGTTTGCCCCATCCGTAAAAACGTGATCAAATACCAGTATGGATTACGAGGTAATAAAGAGTCGAATTCGCCACCAAATCAATCCGCCACCCACGTAGGCTGGCTGGTTTTCATGTATTGGATCGATTCGCCAATCAACGCTTCCAGTACATTCATATCCACAACTTGCAGCTTTTTGATATACAGACAAGAGACAGAAGTGTTGAATTTTCCCAGACGACTCAAGAGGCCTTCAAAGGGTTTAAACCCAGACATGATATAGAGCACAAGGTTTTGCTTTCGGGGAGAAAAGCCAACAAGAAACCAGTCTCCTTCTCGACCGCTGGAATATTTGTAATGGTAATCTCCAAATCCTACAATCGAGGAGCCCCACATGTAGGGCTTCATTTGGGTAACCTTTTCCATCAGCTTGAGCACGGCCAAACTATCTTGCCTTCTCTTCTCGTTTTCAATACTGTGGATAAAATCGAGTACACTACTGTTGTTTTTTTGGTTTTGGTTTCGCTCATGGCAATGGTAGTTGTGTAAAGCAAAAGCGGGGTTCTCGATATCCGGGAACCCCGGGCTTCTGAAATATTTTAATGTGCAACTTGCTTTTTCTGATCGGGTGCAGCCGTAAAAAATGCCTTGTAAACCACACCGGCGATGATTGCCCCTACTATCGGCGCAAGCCAAAATAGCCAAAGCTGGCCAATGGCCCAGTCACCGACAAACAAAGCCTGACTTGTGCTGCGGGCCGGATTTACGGAAGTATTGGTAACGGGAATACTGATGAGGTGAATGAGGGTGAGCCCCAGGCCTATTGCCAGGCCGGCAAATCCTGCCGGTGCCCGTTGGTCAGTCGCACCCATTATAATCATCAAAAACATCATGGTCATCACGACCTCAGCGATGAGGGCGGCCAGCAAACCGTATCCTCCTGGAGAATGCTCGCCAAAGCCATTGGCGGCAAAGCCATCGGCAAGGGTAAAACCAGCCTTTCCACTGGCTATTAGGTACAAAATACCTGCTCCGGCCAGGCCACCGAGCACCTGGGTAATGATGTAAGGCAGGAGTTCTTTGCCCGAGAACCGCCCGCCCACCCACAGTCCGACAGAGACCGCAGGATTGAAATGTGCTCCGGAAACGTGCCCAAGGCCATACACCAGGGTGAGCACCGTAAGGCCAAAAGCCAGCGAAACGCCAAGCAAGCCAATGCCAACTTCGGGAAAGGCCGCAGCAAGCACAGCGCTGCCGCAACCGCCAAGGACCAGCCAAAATGTTCCAACAAATTCGGCTGCCAATTTTTGTGATAGTTTCATAGATTTAGGTTATGGGGTTAATTAATAACTATCTAAAGATTGATATTTTATTTTTTAAATATTCTCATTGCATGTTAAAATTTACGGTGCATCTGGTGACTTTTTCATAATTTTTTATAACATTTAGATGCTTGCTGATTTTAACCTGTTTTGTATCGGCTCAAATCAGATTTAGTGCAAATCATTTTATGTACTATCTGTATCGATGACAACCACATCCTCCGCTTGCAGGATTTCGATTCTGCTGTTTTGCATGTTACTATTTGAATGTGTCCAAAAACCCTCAAAGACAGCTAACCAGCCCGGTTCATTGCGCCCAAACCACACTAGCATAGCCTATAAAGATGGCGCCCCATCCGACTCAGGCCAAAGTTTTCAGATGAAATTATGGCAAAGGGGCATTGATTTTTATGCCAGGGGCAATGAACCCTTCTTGTCTTTGGATATGGATTTTGAGGGACAATTTCTGTTCGACGCCATAGGCGTTGATGAGATCAAGATCGCATCAGTGGATGGAGTCAAAGCTCAGGATGCCAACGTGACCCGGTACTTTTCGGAAGTGGCGGCAGGCACCATTATCATTACCATCATGGAGGACACATGCCGGGACTCCATGTCTGGAGAGCTTTTTCGCAATAGCGTACGCGTTCAATTGAAAAGGACAGGTGAGCCGGATTACACAGCATATGAAGGGTGTGGGCGCTTTGTCACTGATTTTGGGCTTAATGATATCTGGGCTTTGCAATCTATCAATGGCATAGAAATCGAAAAAAACACAAATATCCCCTCGTCAGTGATTGAATTTAGTGCCAACGAAAACCATGTTATGGGCACTACCAGTTGCAATAGTTTCAATGGCTCCTATTTTATTGCCGAACGGGGCATCATACAATTTGGCGACATGGCCATAACCAAGAAGTTATGTCAACACATGGAAATCGAAAACATTTATTCTAATTCACTGTTTGGCAGAAGATTAAAATATACCCGACAACACCTTCTCCTGAAAATATCCGGCTACGACGGCCAGGAATTTATATTCAAAAAAGTTGATTAACTTAAACCAATTACACATGCGTAAAAACCTAAAACTTTCCGCCACGACGCTGTTGATCCTTGTTTGGATGAGCAGTTATGCGCAAACAAAAAAACCTAATATTCTCGTGCTATGGGGCGACGACATTGGCCAGTCCAACATCAGTGCCTACACCATGGGGATTGTAGGCTACCGCACACCTAATATCGATCGAATTGCTGATGAAGGAATGATCTTTACAGACTACTACGCCGAGCAGAGCTGTACGGCAGGGCGTTCCTCTTTTATTTTAGGTCAAAGCGTATTTCGCTCAGGCCTTAGCAAAGTAGGTATGCCGGGCGCCAAAGAAGGGATTTCCGAAAAAGATCCGACCATAGCCGAAATGCTCAAGCCATTAGGTTACGCCACAGGCCAGTTCGGAAAAAACCACCTTGGCGATCGAGACGAGCACCTGCCCACCAATCATGGTTTTGACGAATTCTTTGGCAACCTCTACCACCTCAATGCCGAGGAAGAGCCGGAATTACCAGATTATCCTGATCCTGCTCAGTATCCTAATTTTAAGAAAAACTATGGCCCCCGTGGCGTAATCCATTCTACCGCCGATGGCAAAATCGAGGATACTGGAGCACTCACGAAAAAAAGAATGGAAACGATCGACGATGAGTCTTCTGATGCGGCCATAGCATTCATAAAAAAATCGGTACAAGCGGGAAAACCATTTTTCGTTTGGTGGAATGGAACGCGTATGCACTTCCGTACGCACGTGAAGCCGGAACATAAGGGCATTTCAGGTCAAAACGAGTATGGCGATGGCATGGTAGAGCACGATATGCACATTGGCAAATTCCTGAAATTGCTCGATGAATTAAAAATTGCCGATAATACACTCGTATTCTACTCGACCGACAATGGTCCGCACAAAAACACCTGGCCCGATGCCGGGGTCAACCCGTTCAGGGGCGAGAAAAACACCAACTGGGAAGGAGGCTGGAGGGTGCCTGCCATTGTAAAATGGCCCAAGCACATTGAGCCGGGTTCTGTTTCCAATGGCATAGTTTCCGGCATGGACTGGTTCCCCACTTTTCTGGCCGCTGCCGGCGACACAGAGATAAAAGAAAAATTGCTAAAAGGAACCACCGCAGCAGGCAAGACATTCAAGGTTCACCTCGATGGATATAACTTGTTGCCCTATCTCACTGGCAAAGTAGAAAAAAGCCCACGACGGGAGCTATTTTATTTCTCCGACGATGGCGACCTTACAGCCCTGCGCTACGATGATTGGAAACTGGTGTTTATGGAGCAAAGAATGACAGGAACACTCGGTGTATGGGCCAACCCATTTACTCCTTTGCGAATGCCTTTGATTTTTAACTTGAGAAGGGATCCTTACGAGTTTGCTCCTATTACTTCCAATACCTACTATGATTGGTTGCTTGACCATGCCTTTTTATTGGTTCCGGCTCAAGATATTGTGGGCAACTTCCTGATGACTTTCAAAGAATATCCACCACGAATGAAAGCGGCAAGTTTTAGCCTGGATAAAGTGATGGAGCAATTGAGCACTCCTACCAATAATTAAATGCTTCGAAAATAAAAGGGTCGGTCGGCACAATCTGACTGGCCCTTATTTATTTTATCCCCAAACAAATGACAAACAAAACTTTTCTACTTGCTGTCTTTATACTGGCATTTTCGTGTGCGCCTGAAAAAAGCCAGAAACTATCATTGAGGTTGCCGATCCACTACCCTCCTGGCATGAGGGCTCAACAAAAACTTCCATTATCAATTATGTAGAAAGTGTAAGCAAAGAT
>JAAUQL010000085.1 GCA_012033595.1 Cyclobacteriaceae bacterium
CATAAGCAGCACCAAAATATTCCCACCCAATGAGCAAAAAACCAGCGAGTTCGTCAGTGAAGCTACTTGGCGAATTGAGCATATAGCGGCTGATGACTTGCCAAAGCACATCCAGCACCAGGGTAGCCATGAGCACAACGAGGAATTTTTCCAAAACGGAATCAACTATTTGTCTTAGTCTCATAATAATCTATTGAACAGCCTGAATTCTCTTGATGTATGAATAAATGACTTCCTGGTCTTTGTACGACTCATACACGTCCTTGACTTTTTCTAAAAAGGGTCCCTTGTCGGGTCTGTGGATATTCACTCCTGCTTTTTCCACCTCTTCCAGCGATTTTTTTACAGATTCGTTCCACAATTTGCGCTCTACCGGCACCGATTCATCGGCAGCTTGTTGGAGCCATTCCTTTTCCTGATCGCTCAGGTCTTTCCAAATGTGTTGGCTGATAATGAGCACGTCTGGTACTGAGGTATGCTCGTCGAGCGAATATTCTTTGCAAACTTCATAATGGTGGGAAGTATAGAAACTTGGAGGATTGTTTTCTGCCCCATCGACCACGCCACTTTGCAGTGCGGTGTAGAGCTCGCCATAAGAGATAGGCGTGGGGCTGCCTCCCATGGCCTGTACCATATCCATTGCGGTCTTACTTTTTTGCACTCTGATTTTCAATCCTTTCAAATCTTCCGGCACCAATACAGGCTTGTCGATGGTATAAAAGCTTCGGCTGCCGGCATCATAAAAACACAAACCCCGTAGCCATTTGTTTTCCGTACTCACCAGCAATTCTTTGCCTATATCACCTTCCAATACATTGAACATATGATCCTGGCTTCGGAAAATGTAAGGAAGACCGAGCACCTTATAGTCATCGGTGAAGCTTTCCATCACCACGGCAGAAACCTTGGTAATGGCCAGACTACCTATCTGCAACAGTTCCACACACTCCTGCTCACCACCAAGCTGAGCGCCGGGATATATTTCCAGTTCCATCTGTCCCTGCGAAAGTTCCTTGAGCCGCTGTCCCATAAAGACCATGGCCTCATGTACCGGATGGTCAGTGGGCAAGCCGTGTGCGAGCTTTAGCACCTTGTGCTTTTGAAGCTCACCACAAGAAGGGTACAGGCATGCCAGACATACCACGGCCATTAATATCTTGATTTTTGAATTGCGCATAAAACAGGTGTTAAAAAAAAAATGATTATTACTTCACTATCACTGTGCGGGCAGCCAGGGTCTATTACTTTCTCAATTTAGCGATTATTTTCAATACTTCACGGGTTTTTTGGCTTATTGCGGCATAATCGAAGTTTCCGCTCACATCCTTGACCATTAGCTGCGAACCCATTCCCACACAATGAACTCCAGCCTTAAACCACTCGGTGAGGTTTTTCTCGCCTGGTGAAACTCCGCCAGTAGGCATAATACTCGTCCACGGGCATGGCCCCAGCACCGATTTCACAAACTCAGGACCGCCCACTTGCATGCCAGGAAAAATCTTGACTATTTCAGCCCCCAGCTCTTCTGCTTTCGATATCTCCGACAGCGATCCGCAGCCCGGCGACCAGGCTATCTTGCGCCGATTGCAGACCACAGCCATATCCGGGTTGAGCACCGGCGACACTATAAAGCTTGCCCCCAATTGAATGTACAATGCGGTAGTGCCGGCATCGACGATAGAGCCTACACCCAGCATCATATCGGGAGTTTCCTTTTCGGCCCAGATGATCAGCTCCTGAAAGACCATATGCGCACGGTCACCACGATTGGTGAATTCAAATACGCGCGCCCCGCCATCGTAGCAGGCCTTCAGCACTTTTTTGCATATTTCGATGTCTTTGTGAAAAAACACCGGCACCATCCCATTTTCTTTCATGGCGAGGGCGACTTGGATTCGTGTGAATTTTGCCATATTTAGCTTCAAGCTTTAAGCTATAAGCCGCAAGCTGCTGGCCAATAGCATGTTTTAATGATTATTGAATGTATCTTATTATGGCTTAAAGTTTTCCTATCAAGCCTTGCAACATTTTTTGTTCTTCCGTGATTTTATCCAGTAAAGGGTTAATAATCTCAAGATGCAAATATTCTATTTCGTATGAGATCAGTAAATGTGTTTCCAATTCAAAAGTAGCACCCAATGCGTATTCTAAAAACCGTTTAAAATTCTTGTCGCTTCCCCGGCTACTTCCTTCCGCAACATTTGCCGGAATAGAAACCGCCGCCCTGGTCACTAGGCTTATCAAACCAAATTTTTCGGAGTCAGGTAGTCTCTGGATGTTTTGTACGTTTCTTTGACTATTTCTATCCCTAATTGCCAAATTTTCAGTTTTCGATCATTTTCATTTTTTTAGCCTTAGATATGCTAAGATATTCCTAAAACTAACCTTTTTTTTGCTTGCAGCTTGAAGCCCAAAGCTTGTAGCTGACTAACGCGCCACCCTTCCCGATGCATCGCCGCCCATCAGTTTTTCGACTTCGTCGATGGTGACCTGGTTGAAATCGCCTTTGATGGTGTGCTTGAGGCAGGAGGCGGCTACCGCAAAGTTCAGTGCCTTTTGGTCGTCATCTTTATACGCATTGAGGCCGTAAATAAGACCCCCCATAAAGCTGTCGCCGCCACCAACACGATCGACAATGTGGGTGATCTCGTAAGTTGGCGCCTGATAAAGCCGCTGCCCGTCCCACAGCACGCCCGACCAGCTGTTGTGACTTGCGCTGATGGAGCCCCTCAACGTGATGATCACTTTTTTGGCTCGGGAAAATTTGGCCATCAACTGCCTGCCTACGGATTCGAAGGCTGCCCCATCTACATGCCCGCTTGTTACGTCCACTCCGGTAGGATGTATGCCAAATACTTTTTCGGCGTCTTCTTCATTGCCCAGGATAATGTCTGTGCCGGCCACCAGGTCGGGCATTACTTCGCTGGCTGTTTTGCCATATTTCCACAGGTTTTTTCTGAAGTTCAAATCACAGGAAACGGTGATACCTCGTGCATTGGCTGCTTTGATGGCCTCCAGACAGGCATCGGCAGCACCCTGCGAAATGGCCGGGGTAATGCCCGTCCAGTGAAACCAGGTGGCGCCTTCCAATACGTTGTTCCAATCTATCATGCCGGGCTGTATCTCACTCATGGCAGAATGTGCACGGTCATAGACAACCTTGCTGCCCCGGCTTACGGCACCATTTCCAGAAAATAAATGCCTACACGATCGCCACCATACACGATGTGACTGGTATCGACCGCATATGATTTGAGTGTGCTCACACACCAGTCTGAGATGTCGTTTTTGGGCAGACGTGTCACGAAGCTCACCTCCATACCAAAGTTGGCACATGACACAGCCACATTGGCCTCACCACCACCAAAGGTCGATTCGAGTGTGGTGGCTTGACGAAAACGAAGATAATCGGGCGGAGCCAGTCGAAGCATGATCTCTCCAAATGTGACAATTTTGCTCATGATTTATGTGTTTTTGTTTTTTATTAATAATTATCAACTGTACGGCTGCAAAGCTCACCAACAAATTGCCGTTTTGGCTATTTTGAGCATTTAAAAATGCTTAATGTTAAATGACGTTGTACATGCAAAATGGCAGGCAATTTCAATATCAACCCCCCTTTTTTCAAAAAGAAGTCATTCTATTTAAAAACCAAAAAAGCCCTTCGCATTGTTATAGGAGATATTTTCTACCATTTTACCCAACCATTCCAAATCATTTGGCAATTCGCCGTTTTCCACATCTTTACCGATCATATTGCACAGTATCCTGCGGAAATAATCGTGGCGTGGGTAAGACAAAAAGCTTCGCGAATCTGTCAGCATGCCTAGAAATCGGCTCAGCAGACCCAGGTTCGACAGTGCGTTGATCTGCATTTCCATGCCTTCTTTCTGATCGAGAAACCACCAGCCGGTGCCAAAGTTGACCTTGCCCGGTATGGAACCATCGTTGAAGTTGCCGATCATGGTGCCGATCAGGTAGTTGTCGCGCGGGTTCAGATTGTACAGTATCGTTTTGGCCAATTGATTTTCCGAATCAAGTTTGTCCAAAAAGCGGCTAATGGGCCTTCCCATTTCAAAATCGCCAATGGAATCGAAGCCGGTATCGGCACCGAGCTTTTTCACCATGCGCGAATTATTGTTGCGCAGCGCCCCCAAATGGAATTGTTGCGTCCAACCTTTGGCATGATCCATAATGCCAAAATATACCAGCATGGCCGATTTGAATTTAAGCATTTCGGTATTATCGAGTTGGTGTCCACTCCTTATTTTATTGAAGATCGACTTGATTTCGTGATCATAAAAATCTTCGGCATAAATTTGCTCCAGGCCATGGTCAGATAGTTTGCCACCCATTTTGTCGAAAAAATCATGTCGCGATTGGATGGCGTCTATTAGCTGATTGAAATTACCGATTTCCATATTGGTCACCTCGCTCAATTTGTCGATGTATGCATTGAAGACTTGCGGGTCTTCTACTGCCATGGCCTTATCGGGGCGAAAAGTCGGCAGTACCTTTACCGGAAAACCGGAGGCTTTGATGGCCTGGTGGTGCTCCAGCGAATCTACAGGGTCATCGGTAGTGCAGACCACTTCTACCTTGAACTGCCTGAGCAACCCTCGACAACTGAAGTCATCTTGCTGCAGTTTGGCTGATGCCTCCTCGTAGATTTTTCTGGCCGAATGAGCATTTAATATTTCATGAATTCCAAAAGGTTGTTGCAGTTCCATGTGCGTCCAATGGTAAAGCGGGTTGCGCATGGTATAAGGCACGGTCTCAGCCCACTTTTCAAATTTCGCAAAGTCGTCTGCACTGCCGGTAATGTATTTTTCGTCGATGCCATTGGTGCGCATCGCGCGCCATTTATAGTGGTCGCCATCGAGCCACACCTTGGTCAGGTTTTCAAATTTTCGGTCTTTGGCAATATCCTCGGGCGAGAGGTGACAATGATAATCGATGATGGGCATTTTGGCGGCATGCTCATGATAGAGGGTTTCTGCGGTGGCGTTTTCTAAAATGAAATTTTTGTCCAGGAATTTTTTCATGTTGACGAAATGTTGTTATCCAATAAATAGAGGCTTGATGTGCCGGTCAAAAATATTTTCGGTGACATTTTTTGCAATAATGTCTTTGTATTTGTCTAGTGCGGCAAATAAGCCTCTCCATATTCGGCGGCCACCTTGTAAGCACAATGCAGCAATTGGCGAAACTGAGGATTGAAATCGGGGTGACTTTGATCATGCCTAAGCGTGTTGGCAAATTTGGTGCCCGACCAGCCATTCACTTGCTGGCTTGTGGGCAGGTTTTCGCGCTGCACATCTATCACGGTGGCATATGGGCCGGTGAGTTCGTCAAATCGGTCGAGTGCCTTGGCGTAAATGCCCCTCGCCAATTCCAATCCTTCGTGACCCGCTTCGGCCAGACCGATGAGTTCTTCGAGCCAGGTAGTGCCGGCGGTTTTCACATGCACGCCGGTATCATATTTTTTGCAAAGTTCGCGAATGGCATTGTAAATCGAGAACTTGTCGCTTCCGGAGTGAACGCTCAGTTTTAGATTGGCCGGCAAACCAAAGGCTTTGATGGCATGGCGGATCACAAGAATGTCTTCTTCGAATTCGCGCGCAAACTGCCCCACATCCCCGACATAATCCACGCCTTTGTTAAACCTTCCGGTAAATTTGGGTGCTATGGTTTGTGCTTTTACACCGGCATCGGCGATGGCGGCAAGAATAAAAAACAACTCGGCAGGGCTCTGCGGTGCATCTACTTCGTCCATAGAAACCTCCGCAACAAAATCTTCATGGCCTTTGAGCTCGGCGATGCGTCTGTATATTTTGCCGGCTTCTCCTGCGGCAAACAAAAACTTTTCGGCGATTTCTCTTAAAAACGCCTCATCGATTTGGAAAGGTGCCTCAATGCCCGGTATTTGCAATTCACCTATATAGCTGGCGTATTTGGTGAGGAATGCTTCTATTTCTTTTGGTTCGGCTGATTTGCCGATGTAGTCGGCCACATCCAGGGTGAAAAAATCGGAATGGGGCACGAAGCCATCTACGGTATTCATGTTGATGTGGTCAGCATCGACGAGATACTGCCCTTGCCAACCGGTGGATTTACGGCATTCTCAGCCTCTTGGCGCACACTTGCAGGCTCTGACTTCACTGTTTTGTGTTCCCTGTACGACTTATTCCAAACATGGGTCAGCGATATGCCAGCTTCTTTGGCCATAATGCTTCCCTGCAATTGTGCTTCCCCCTGATGAGCAAAGCGGTCTCCGGTACCGAATGAGAATTTGCCTAATTCCATGATGACTTTCTATTTACGAATATGAATTATTGAATTATATGCCAAACCGTTGAAAAAATGAGAATTTCGCCGCCTTAGCACACGTGTGCATAAAGGTAAATAAAAAATGGACTATTGGAAATATTTTTTGAGTGAAGTAGTGTCGCAAGGTGATTTCAAACGATTTTCAGGTTGATCCATGTCTCCATTAAACCATCATTACATCCACTTGCCATCAACACATAAGCCCGAAATTTCATCGCTTTTACCAAGGTGCCCTGATGTAGCCGCTATTAACCATGTACATTTGCGCCTCCATGGCATATCTCCTATTTACCATGCTACCCGCTTCCTATGTTTTTGTTTTTTCGCCGATCGCAGGATTCAAAACTACCTGTATCTTAACTTGTTGATAAAAAATACGGTACGGCTTAGGCGCACCCCTTCGTCTCGTTCATTTTTTATTTTTTGTACACCATACACAAACAAGTTGCCATCATACCATTTCTCCAATCCTCCGTAGTCGCTTTCGTTGTTGTTGACCATGTCGTCTTCAAAAGAAAGCTTCAATTCGTTAAAAGTTTTGCCCTCCAGCACCTCATTGCCCTCTATGATTTTTGTCCTGATTTCGTTTTCATAAATGTACACCAAAGCCAATTCATCTCCTTTTCCGGATATGTGTACATATTGGTCGAGGTTATAGCTGACCACATCATTGATCTCGAAACTATTGTCCCATACGAGCCTACCCCGGCGGTCGAATCCAAAGACTACTGCATGAGTGTATTTATACCCGTCAAAGTAATTGGTGTTGCCATAGTAATTGCTGCCATAGGCATTGTAATATGATGCCTGAGTGTATTTGGGATAAAAGGCCTCGCCTACCATAATGTACCGTCCGTCATGCTCTACCACATCGTGAACCAATAGCCGGTAGTTAAATTTGTTTTTCTTTCCTTTTATCTTCCTTCTTGAAATACGTTCCTCAATTTTGCGCTGCCTCCTGGCTTTCATATAGCTAAAGAAATTTTTGAGGTCTGCGTAATTGTAGTAGTTGATCACTTGTTCGCCGTCTTGCGATACCCGCGCAATAAATATTCCCCTGGACATATCTGACCTTTTGCGGGCATAGGTTCCCACAATCAAATCGGTCTGGCGATCGAGCGGCATAGTGCGGCCAAATAGCAGGCTGCGTTCTTCCGAAGGCTGAAGGCTGATGTTTTTGATTATCTCACCCGCTTCATCAAACGATTTCAAGGATAGTGACCTGCTACCATCATTGGTTCTGAAATTGGTGAGAACGTTAAAAGTCCGGAGTCTGTCGTTAATTTCCAGATGCTGTATTTGTGTGCGGTCTTCATAAAAACCCGGAAGTACTTTTGGCTGCGATCTGCCAAACTCATAGCACACTATGGTGGGTAGGTTATTGGAGTTCCCTCCAAATAAGAGGGTGTTGCCTATCACCTCAAATTCAGTCAACTCCATGGCATATTCACGCTCAATCAAAAAAGTTTCTGCTATCTGTGTGTTCAGGTCGATGCGAACCACAAACAAATCTGCTTTGAGGTTTTCCGTGTTGCGCTGAAAGAGCAGGTAGAAATAATTGCCAAAATATTCGTATCCGCGCAAAATATACCTCAGGTTGATATAATAATGGTTTTCCCAGGCTATGTGGAGGGTAGTATCTACGAGTATCACCTGGTATTTCAACTCCATGCGGGTTTCGCGGTTGGTGACCTGCCGGTACAGCAATATGCCCCTATCGCCAGCAGGTACCACATCAAAATCTTCATCTTCTTCGCCAAGCGCAATTTCAATTCTGCCGGGCTGTTGCAACTGGCCTGACGCTTCTTTGCAAAAAAAACTCACTATTATAAAAATGACAACAAGGGTTTTGCTCATGCGCCTGAGATGATGTTTTATTTACTCATGTCCATTAATATCTCGAAATGCTTCAGACTTACCGGCATCACCGACAGCCTGGAGTTTTTGATCAATGCCAGTCCTTCCAACCTACCGTCTTTTTTTATGTCGGTCAACCCAATGGGTTTCGATAACTTTTTAACAGCTTCCACCTCTACAGCCACCCACCTATCGTCTTCAGAGCCAGGATCAGCAAACCACTCTTTTACTACTTTGGCCAGGCCGACAATTTGTTTTTCTACACCGCTATGGTAAAATAGCACTTCATCACCCACTTTCATCTCCTTCATATGGTTGCGCGCCTGGTAGTTGCGCACACCATCCCAGTGGTCGCGACCCAGCTTTACCAGATCATTCCAACCGTAGGTTTCAGGTTCTGTTTTCACAAGCCAATAATTCATATCACGTTATTTTCAGATGCTATGTGCATTAATCCCATTTTGGTGTTTATTATGATCAATTCCCTGGTCATGGCAACTATGGTTTATGGCCACGTGTCTGTACCAATTTAGTGAATTTTGTTTTTCAACCGGTTTTGTGTGCAATTCAATTTTCCCTTTCATCTTATATATTTGAAATTTATAAATTGTTTATTGCTTAACAAAAAAAGGTTCTTTTTGTCTGCTACTATTATAATATCAATAACCGATGACCAATAAAGAAATAGCCAAAGTACTGAAACTAAGTGCCTCCCTGCTCGAATTACACGATGAAAACATATTCAAAATCCGTACTTATTCCAATGCGGTGATGAGGATAGAGCGGCAAAAAGAAAGACTCGACACCAAATCCCTTGAAGAACTTGAAGCGGTGGAGGGAATAGGTAAGAGCATTGCGCAGGCTATTGTACAGATTGTGGAACGGGGAAGTTTCGATGTGCTTGAGGCCCTGCTTAGTAAGACACCCCCCGGCGTAGTGGAACTGTTGGGCATAAGTGGCATTGGCCCTAAAAAAATCAACGTATTGTGGAAAGAACTTCAGATAGAAGGACCCGACCAGCTACTTATGGCCTGTAGGCATGGTCGCCTCGCCGGAACGAAAGGATTTGGCCTTAAAACCCAGGAAACGATTTTACAAAGCCTCGATTTTGCCATTGGCCAGCGAGGTAAGGTGCTGTATGCCAAGGCTGAACCCCTTGCCGACAGCTTGCTAAACCTCTTGCGCACCGCCCTGCCAGGACAAAAAATAGCACTCACGGGAGATATGCGCCGAAAAATGGAGGTGATCGATTTGGTAGAAATTGTGATCGACAGCCAAGATGCGGACGCGGCTTCGAATATATTACAAAATGAATCGTCAGTCTATATCGATGAGCAGACTTCAGGGCCTTTTTCCCTTAGGGGGATGTTTAAAACCAAAAATTTAAAATGGCAAATCCACTTTGCACGGCCAATTGATTTTACCGGAAAATTAATGCTTTCCACCGGATCGGAACGGCATATGGCAGCTATCGCCTACGATGGAAAGTCGCTTCGTCAATATCTATTGGAAAACAAAATCGAGAGCGAAGCATCGGCCTATGCTCAGTTTGGCATGCCTTACATCGAGCCCGAATTGCGTGAAGGAACCTTTGAAACAAGCTTTTCAGAGACTAATCGTCCGCCTGATTTGCTAAAGGTCAGCGAGCTGAAAGGCGCATTCCACAATCATTCGCACTACAGCGACGGACAAGATTCGTTGCGCCAAATGGCTCAGGCATGTATAGATCGTGGCTACCACTATCTCGGCATGTCCGACCACAGCCAATCCGCCATTTATGCTCAGGGTCTGCAAGAATATGAAATTCTGAAACAGCATAAAGAGATCGATGAGCTCAACAAAGAGCTGGCTCCGTTCCGGATTTTCAAGGGCATAGAATCAGACATCCTCAACGATGGTTCGCTGGATTACAGCCCCGAGGTGTTGGCAAGCTTTGATTTTATCGTGGCTTCTATCCACGGAAACCTAAGTATGGATATCGACAAAGCAACCCGTCGACTGATCAAAGCCATCGAAAACCCCTTTACGACCTTCCTCGGCCACCCTACAGGCAGGCTATTGCTCAAACGACCCGGCTATGCCATAAACCACAAGATCGTGATAGACGCCTGTGCGGCGCATGGTGTGATCATGGAAATAAACGCCAACCCTAAACGGCTCGATGTGGACTGGCGCTGGGTAAACTATGCCTTGAGCCGGGGCGTCGTGCTGAGCATCAATCCGGATGCGCACCTTACCAAAGGCCTGGACGACATGAGATATGGTGTATTGACCGGTCGCAAAGGCGGGTTGAGCAAAGAAAAAACCTTCAATACCTGGTCTTTGGAAATGGTGGAGCAGTACCTCCTCGACCGCAAAAGGCGCTGGAAATAGTGGAAGCCGGCTATGCTGCGGCACTATTCCCGATTGCACGTTTTTGATTATCGCAGTGTCTGATGTAATTTTGGTTGATTTTCAGGCCTGAGTGAGGATAGCTATTCTTTAGGTTATTTCTGAATTCAGTCTTTCCATTAGTATAAAAATAGATGATCACTGACAGCAAGACCGAAAAAGTCACCTTTCAAAGAAAATTCAAACGTTTCTACCAGCGCAGCCTTTTATGGCTAATTGCCAAATTTGCACCTATAAAAGCTATAGAAAACCCGGTCGATACGCCCAAGAACATACTCATTTTTGTACAGGAAAAGATGGGCGATGCCATATTAATGACCCCGTTGATCAAAAATCTAAAGTCGGTTTTCCCGGATATTCTAATCCATTTGGTCATTTTCCACAAACAGAGCAATATTTTTAACGATGATCCTAATATCAGCCAGGTGCACAATTTTAAAAAAGATAAATTAAGTGTTGCACGAACGTTAAAAAAACTTGAATTTGATGTGCTTTACAATACCAAAGACCACCCATCTTTTACTTTTGTCATTCTCAGTAGATATCTCAATGCCAAATATAAAGTAAGCATTGACCATATCTTTCACCGCAAACATTACCACCACTTGCTCTCTGCCGATAGCATGGATCACACTATAGAAAAAATATGTGCTGTGTTTTCCATATGGAATATCTCTAAGGACAAATTGCAGCTTCAGCCTTATATGCCTCCAATGCCCGTATCAGACGAAGTACTGGAATTTACAGAAAATCTGGCTGATCAAACATATATAGGAATCAATCTAAGTGCAGGTAGCCCGGAAAAAGAATGGCCTGTTGATAAATGGAATGAATTGGTGAATCAAAGCAACAAACAGTTCATTGTTTTTGCTGTTGGTGAAAACCTACCCGCTAAAGTAGCGTTGGAGGCCGACCATGAAAATATATTGAAATCACCAGAAACCAAAAACATCAACGAAGCCGCCGCTATCGTACAAAAGCTGAAAATGCTGGTAACGCCAAGCACGGGTCTAATGCATGTGGCCTCGTGCTTCGACATACCTGTGGTGGGTTTATATCGCCAAGACCTTGCAGATCATCTGAGGTTTGCCCCTTACTGCAGGTATTATGAAAAAGTAATCGCAGACAATCACGAAGTGTCAAATTTATCAGTAATAGAAGTAAACACAGCTATTGATAGCCTGAGCAAAATCCATGGAAATTAAAAAAATATTGATCATCAGGTTTTCGTCCATTGGCGATATTGTGCTCACTTCTCCGGTTATCCGCTGCCTCAAAAAACAATTGCCCGATATCCAAGTCCATTTTTGTACCAAGGCAGAGTACACCTGCTTGGTCGAACATAACCCATATATTGACCGACTCCACCTTCTTGGTGATTCTCTCAGTAAGCTAAAGGCACAATTGAAAAAGGAAAAATTTGACTTTGTGGTGGACTTGCACCACAATCTGCGCTCGGCCCTAATTAAATGGAGCTTGAACGCCAAGAGCCACAGCTATAGCAAGCTTACCCTACAACGCCAGCTATTGGCCATATTACCCATGCCTATGCCTAAGCCACATCATGTGGTTGACCGCTACATGGAAACGGTGCATGAATTGGGTGTGCGCAACGATGACGAAGGCCTCGATTTTTTCATCGCTGATAAAGATGTGGTCGAATTGGAATGGCTACCAGAAAGCCACCGACAAGGATATGTAGCTTTTGCCATTGGCGGAACCGCCTTCACCAAAAAACTCCCTTTGGAAAAAATGATAGCCCTTTGCGACAAAATAAATTGGCCTGTGATCTTGCTTGGAGGGAAAGAAGATTTTGACAATGGCGAAAAAATTGTGACATTTTTCGAACCTTCAAAATTAAGCCAGCCTTATGAAGCCGGCCTTAAAGCCATGCACAAACACACAAGAGTATTCAATGGATGTGGAAAATTCAATCTTGGCCAGTCGGCGTCAATTTTAAAGCAGGCAGAAGCTGTTTTTTCGCATGACACCGGCCTTGCCCACATTGCTGCGGCATTCAAAAAACACATTTTCAGTATTTTTGGAGGAACGGTACCTTTATATTTCTATCCATATGGCACCCGGTTTACTTTATTGGAAAATAATAAATTGACGTGCAGGCCATGTAGTAAAAACGGACGGGATTCTTGCCCCTTGAAACATTTTAAATGTATGAAAGAAAATCCACTCGATTTCTATTTGCCCGAGTTCGAAGGGTAGTGTTAAATCCTATTTGCTGAGCAATACCTGATATCCTTTATATATTTCTTTCCAACCTCGATCTTTGAGATACTTTATTACAAGCAGGCCTTTCCCTCCTCCTTGTCTGCCACAATCGTCGATCAGCACCAACGAATTATCGTGAAGGTTGGGTTCGATTGCGATTATTTCTTTGAAATGGTGTTCGCGACTGGCTTGTTGCCCTTCCGGATCACGCTTTGGATAGTCATAGCTATCAAGGTATAAAAAGTCTACTTGTCCGCTAAACTGTTTGAGAAAAGCCACTGAGTCAGAAGTGTTCAATTTCACTGCGTCCGAAATATCACATTTCTCCACCTCTTTGCGGGCTTCTTCAATGGCCGCCGAATCTATATCTACGGAGTGTAACACAGCTTGGTGGTGTTTTGCCCACAGACCAAAAACTATGGTAGAAGCACCATCATATTTGGTATTCTGCAAGCCTTTTCTGGCAACACCGGTCTCTACCAATACCTTTGCGTGGCGCTCTTCAATCAGTTTTAGCGTAAGCTTAAAGCTATTGCGCCGTTTTTTGAAATTATATTCTTTGGGCAATAACGGATAGAGCGATTTGTGAGAAAGCAACCTATAGACGGGCTTGGCTGCAAAAAATACAATCAAAACAAAAGCAATAAGAACAATTAAATTCATGGTCTTAAATTGGGGATAATTGATTTGGAGATAATTGATTTGGGGATAAAGATATGATTTTTCTTTTGCTCTCTATAACTTTGTGTCCACTCCGCCTAAAAAGGTAATTCATACACGAAACGAACAAAATCAGGGTGGCTGGCTTTTTCAGAGGGGTATATTCCCGTGCTTTTTACTTGGCAACTTATCCACCTTGTTTTCCAACATTGCGAAAGACGCAATCAAGCGTTCGCGGGTGTCGTGAGGCATGATCACTTCATCGATATAGCCACGGGAGGCTGCAATATATGGATTGGCAAATTTATCCACATATTCCTTTTCTCTCCTGGCTAGTTCGTCATCATGGTCGTGGGCAGCAGAAATCTCCTTTTTAAAGATGATTTCTGCCGCTCCTTTAGCGCCCATCACTGCGATTTCAGCTGTAGGCCAGGCGTAGTTTATGTCCGCACCTATGTGTTTAGAATTCATTACATCATATGCTCCACCGTATGCTTTGCGTGTGATCACCGTGACCCGGGGCACTGTGGCTTCACAAAAAGCATAAAGCAATTTCGCTCCATTTTTAATGATGCCGTTCCATTCTTGTTGTGTTCCCGGCAAGAACCCCGGAACATCCTCAAACACCACAATCGGAATATTGAAACAATCGCAAAAGCGCACAAAACGGGCTCCTTTTTGACTGGCGTCGATGTCGAGCACTCCGGCCAAAACCGCCGGCTGATTGGCCACCACCCCTATGCTTCTGCCCTGTAGCCTGGCAAAACCAACCACTATATTAGGCGCATAATTATGCTGCACTTCCAAAAAACTTGCTGTGTCCATCACCTCGGCAATTACCGTGCGCATATCGTATGCTTCTTCGGGGTTGTCGGGGATCAGATCATCCAACATCGCTCCGTTGCTGTGCTGATAGGTAGCTGCAGGCACAGGGAGTTCCTCACAATTTTGCGGCAGATAACCCAGCAAGCGCTTTACTTGCTCCAGACACTCCACTTCATTGGCCGCGGTAAAATGTGCCACGCCACTTTTTGAGCCATGCGCCATCGCTCCGCCCAAGTCTTCGGCGCTCACTTCTTCATGCGTCACGGTCTTCACCACCTTTGGTCCTGTCACAAACATATATGACGTGTGCTCTACCATGAAAATAAAATCAGTAATGGCTGGCGAATAGACTGCTCCGCCTGCACACGGCCCCATGATTACCGATAGCTGGGGTACTACCCCTGAGGCCATGGTGTTTTTAAAAAAAATATCCGCATAGCCTCCAAGCGAATCGACTCCCTCCTGAATGCGGGCTCCGCCAGAGTCATTGATCCCCACGATCGGTGCGCCAGTTTTCAAAGCCATATCCATGATTTTCACAATCTTGGCGGCATGCGCTTCGGAGAGCGACCCACCAAAAACTGTAAAATCCTGGGCATAGACATAGACGAGCCTTCCATGTATGGTGCCGTAGCCTGTCACCACGCCATCACCAAGATAGCGCTCTGTGTCTAAGCCAAACTCCGAAGCCCGGTGTGTGACCATTCGGCCTACTTCCTGAAAAGACCCCTTGTCCATGAGCAACTCCAGCCGTTCGCGGGCAGTCAGCTTACCTTTGGCATGTTGCATCGCTATTCGCTTTTCGCCCCCACCCAGTAATGCCTCTTCGTTGGCGCTGGCCAGCTTTTTATAACAAAAATCCTTCTTTGCTGAATATTTTTTCGATCTGTCTTCGTCCATTTGAGTCATTTTATAGTTTATACAATATCATTATTAATCTGTTAATAAGGTTACCAAAAAATTAAATCCTTGATTAACCATTAAAATTTGTAAGATGGGTTAATTACATTTGCGGCCAAATTGGAAAGCATGACATCACAAAAAATAGCGGTTTTGGATTTAGGAACAAATACCTTCAATTTGTTGCTGGTGACTGTTACCCCTAGCGCTTATTATATTTTTAAAAACGAAAAAATACCTGTAAAGCTGGGCAAGGGAGGAATAAATGAGGGCTGGATCACCGACGCCGCCCAAAAGCGCGCATTGGATGCGCTTGACATTTACAAAGAAATAATTGACAGAGAACACATATCGCTGGTATATGGATATGCCACCAGCGCATTTAGAAATGCCCGAAACGGTACGGCGCTTAAAGAGCTGATCGAACAACGAACCGGAATCAAAATCAATATAATTACTGGCGAAGTAGAAGCGGAGTTTATATATCGAGGCGTAAAAACCGCCTTTGATATTGGTGGCGAACCATCGTTGATCATGGACATAGGAGGCGGCAGCGTGGAGTTTGTCATTTGCGACAGGGAGCGAATTTTTTGGAAAAGAAGCTATGAAATAGGCGCTCAACGCCTGCTGGACTGGTTTCATATACACGACCCGATACCGGCGGAAGAAATAATAAAACTCCAGGATTTTTCGAAAAAGAATTGGTTTCGCTCAAGGAGCAAATCGACTACTTCAAGCCCTCTAACCTGATAGGCTCTTCGGGCACCTTTGATACACTAAGTGAAATATACCAGCACCAGATCAACCGGTTTTTGATCGGCGACGAAGAAGAAATGCCATTGACCATCAAGGGTTTTGAGGCCATTTACCATGATATCATCACTAAAAACAAAGCAGAAAGAATGCAAATTCCCGGCATGATAGAAATGCGCGTGGATATGATCGTAGTGGCTGCATGTTTAGTAAAGTTTGTCTTGAATATTTCTCACATAGAACAAATCAGGGTTTCGGCTCATTCGCTCAAAGAAGGCATGATCTACTTCATCCAGCAGGAGATGATCGAAGAAGACAATTTGCGCGCCTCGGGAAATTAGACCATCTGCGCCTGTTAGCCCGGATCGTTTTTTCACTCATGGCCAGTGTTTTTTATCAAAAATCAGATTCATTGTTCGCACTTGATATCATTCTTCACCTTTTTGGATGATCATGAGCGCTCGATTTCTAGTCCGCATTAATTCTCATAATCGTTGCGCCTGTTTTCCAATAATTACTTTACTTTTGTCCCGTTTTCCAGCATGGCTATCGTGCCGGCTTCTCATAAAGGATGATGCAAGACGCTTTTTACTCATTTTTTAACAGCGGCGACCCCCGGCAAAAATGGTCGTCATTTTAGCATATGATTGTCAAAAGTATCTCCTTAAAAAATATCCATCTGCCTTTTGTTTTTCATATTGCAGGCTTGGTCATTCTAATAATAGGATTTTTTTTCCTGGTTTGCATACCGGTTTCACTTTACTACCACGATGGTGAAGCAGCCACATTTTTGCTGTCTTCGGCCATTTCTGCCGCAGTAGGCGGGGGTATTTTTTTGCAACTTTCAAAAACAGAAATGCCGACCCCAACAAGAGAGACAGTTTTCTTATTGTTTCACTGGCTTGGGTTATTATTTCATTGGTTGGTGCCTTGCCATACTATATTTCCGGTGCTATCCCCGGATTTTTCGATGCACTTTTCGAAAGCACCTCGGGGTTTACTACTACCGGTTCCAGCATTCTCAACGACATCGAAAGCTTACCAAAATCCATGTTGTTTTGGCGGGCGCTTACCCACTGGCTGGGGGGCATGGGCATTATCATGCTTATGGTGGCCATTTTCCCTTTTTTCAAGGTTGGCGGCATTCATTTGATGACAGCCGAAGGATCGCTCTTTGGTGTGGACAAAATCAAGCCCAGGATCATCAATGTGGCCAAAAGGCTGTGGATCATTTATGTGATTCTGACCCTGAGTGAAACCCTGCTGCTCAAGCTGGCCGGCATGTCATTATTCGATTCGGTGTGCCATTCTTTTGCCACTGTGGCTACGGGGGGCTTTTCCACTCAAAACGCCAGCCTGATCAACGATTCGCCCCTGGTGCAGTACATTGTAATTGTATTTATGTTTTTATCGGGTGTCAATTTTGCCCTGCATTATTATGGGCTCAAACTAAACATCCGCGAAATTTGGGTAAATGAAGAATTCAGGTTGTACGCCATGCTCATTATGGTGATCTCCGCGCTCATTGCCGGCAATCTGTATGTAACGGGCGGCAAGGGCTTTTTCACCGCCATCAGGGAGTCTCTGTTCCAGGTGGTTTCCATCATTACCTGTACCGGTTTCGCCTCCGCAGACTATGAGTTTTGGCCTGTATTTGCCAAATGCATGCTCTTTCTCACCATGTTTTTGGGAGCCTGTACGGGTTCTACGGGCGGCGGCATCAAAATCGCCAGATTTGTATTGCTATACAAGAGCATGGTGATGGTATTTAAAAAAATGATGTTTCGCAATACTGTCACCTTTGTCACCATGAATCACAAGGTAATTGAAGAGCGATTTGTGATGAGCACCTTCACCTTTGTGATGATCTATTTCCTCACCATTTGCATAGGCACCATGGTACTGTCCACTACGGGTATCGACCTGCATACCGCAGGTAGCAGCATCGTCACTACCCTTGGGGGTATTGGCCCGGGGTTTGGCAAGGTAGGTCCTGTAGAGAATTTTTATTCCCTGTCAGACTTTGCCAAATTTTATCTTTCGTTCAATATGGTTTTGGGCAGACTGGAGATTTTGCCCTTTTTATACCTGGTCTATTTGCCATTTTCCAAATATTGACGGGCAAAAAAAGGGCTGCCCTTCGACAGCCCTATACTCAGAGGTCATTTACGATATTTTTATTGTTTTGATCGGTTTGCGCTTGGCCTCCTCTTTTTTGGGGATCACAAGCCTTAAAATTCCATCTTCATATTTTGCGTTTATTTTTTCTGCTTCCGCAGAATCCGGAAGATGGAAAGTCCTAAAAAAGGATTGAAAGCTGAACTCTTTGCGCTGGTAATTTTTATTATCCTCATCTCTGTTTTCGCTTTGCTTTTGAGAAGTAATGGTGAGGACATTATTATCGAGTTCGATCTTAAAATCACTTTTCAACATCCCGGGGGCGGCCATCTCCACATGAAAATCACCATCGGTTTCGTAGATGTTCACTGATGGAATGGTAGTGCCCGTGGCAGAACTGGAAGGCCAGTTGAACAAATCCCTGGTAAAGAAATCGTCGAAGAAATTGCTTAAGGCCGGAGCGTACCCGGCATCTCTTTTCACAAGTGTCATAGCTAAATTTTTTTTTAAGTTTTACATTTTACTTTACTGAAACAGAAAGCTGATAAAACAGCCATAAAACATTTCAACCTAATGAAACTATGCAAATGATCGCGATCTGAGATAGCCAGCGCAAAGCACATGCCATGGGATAAAAACTGACAATATGCCCAATTTTGGTCTAGGAAAAAATGTCAAAATGACAAGCTGCTCATCATGAGGCAAATCCTTGCTTTGATATTTAAGGGAGAATGCCTATTTTACTGCCTGGCGCTCTGGCGGCAAGGTAGTTTCCTTTTCTCTACAGACGCATATCCTCAACTAACCATAACCACATGTCCACTCAAAAAGGCCAGGCGACACCCTATTCCCGGCGACAAGTGATCAAGACATTCACGATGGCACCTTTTGTCTTCGATCCGCTGGGCAATGCCTTCATCAATATTCTGGAAAAGAATGAATCGACCACGGCCAAGGAAGACTACATTGCGCTGGAGGCGATCAGGCCGATCGATTTGCTGAAGTTGTCGTTCCGGTTTTACAATTGTAAATACCAAAAAAGGGAACAACTTACCTTTGTGATCAAAGACAAAGCCAAACAACCAGCCTATATGGTGGTCACTTTTCCATCTCAACACACCCTCGAACAGGCATTTCTTGAGGCTGACAATCCTGCCAACAATGAGAAATTGAACCTGCCGGCCAGATTCATCAGGGCTGCTAGCAGCAGGTTGGTGTATCAGCTGCCGATGGATTTTGAGGGCATTCCCTTGATCATGGAAAAACTGCTCGACTGGTCAACCTACACCTTGACCGTTAACTACCGCGCCCGATTGGTACAACACAGCGCAGGGTCGCCAAAGGCCAGCGCAAAAGACCTGACCATCATTAAGAATACAGATCCTCAGGGCAGGTATTTTCCGGTCGATCAATCCCTGGCAAGCAGATCGCTCAATATCGCCGGAAACCCGAAATACAAATATCTCGATGAGCAGAAATATGTAGCGGAAAACCTGCAAAAAGTATTGCCAGGCAATGCTACACTGCAAATGAATGAATTGGCCATGAGCGAGGCCATCAAAAAAATGCAATTGAAAATAGCCCCTCCTTCACAATTGGAAACGGCTATAGAAGCGCCAACGCGCCTGATCATATCCCCCAACCAGCTCGATGATTTTGTACACGCCATAGACACCAATGACGACAAAACGGTGAATTACCCTTTCCCGAAAGGGGATGAAAATACACTAGCCATCAACGACCCTTTGAATGTAAGCCAGGGAACCATAGTAGAGCTGTGGCATACGCGCCTTGGTGTAAAACTAAAAAACGGCAAGGTGAGTGAAAGCGGCCTACCAAACCTCAAAACCATAAGAGCCCTGTGGAGTGCTGACTATGGCAGCCCGGGCATCGAGCAACCTTTTCGCAGTGCACTCGACAGCCGCGACCGGTATTTCCTGGTACGCGAAACCTCCGATTTTGGTGTGAAGGATTATACGCCCCGACCGGTTTTGGCCAACAGGCTGATGCTGAGCACCCTTGGGGCATGGATCGACTTTGACGGCAACTTCGACTATCCCGATCGGGTAGGCACCGGTCTGGAGCTGCTGCAATGGCAGCACCGAAGCACCATGGGCAGAGATCATTTTGTCAAAGTGGTTCAAGCCGGCTTTTTATTTCCATTTGGCCATAAAGCCTCCCTGGTAAAAATCACTGAACGTAAAGTGGATGCTGCCAGCAAAGTGGCCGTGAACCGCAAACGCTATTTTGTAGTGGTTTTAGAAAAAGAAAAAATATATGCCCCACGAGATGAGAAAAACAATTTTATCCCGTTTCCTTTCCAATCTGTCGAACTGCTAACCAGGCACACGCCCAATCTGGATCATACCAATGCCATCATCAATCTGAGCACTGAAGCGCCCAAATCGGAGTATGATAAGGGACAGACCCAAATACCGGTGTACAACTTCTGGATGGAAGTGGGCAACAAGCCATTTCTTTTTGACCTGTTGCTCACCGACCGCGAAGGTCAAAGTTGCGGACTGCAACTGCCCCTTATATTTATAAGTGAATCGGGAGGTTTGAAGAGCAATGTGGCCAACCAGATCAGCACCAAATACAACAATGCCACCGAACGCATTACCGCTGACACTTACGGCCAGGTAATCGCCTATGCCGAAAGCCTGGTAGAAGGTGATACCAATTTTGTGACGAAAAACATGCGCTTTGGTGCCATGGCTGCCCATGAACATGCCCCAAACAAGGTGAAGTTTCTTCCCGTTATGCAGACGGCGAAAATAATGATAAAGGCCGTAGAAGAATTGACCGGAGACACCAGCCCGGTGGATATCAAATTGCACGACGACGACAATCAAGCCGGGCTTTTTGCTCAATTGGTCTCCGGCAAAATGCTTGATTTCAACGGTAGCAGTGATAAGTCGGGCGGAATGATGAATCCGAACGCGGGCATAACGGCACTTTCCAAACTACAAGGGCCGGTAGGTGGCACTGTAGAGGATATGGCCAAACTTGATTTTGATCCTGCCAGTTTTTTTAACGACAATGCCTCTTTGGGCGGGGTGGCCAAACTCTTTGGGGTTATCCCCATATTCGAACTGCTTTTTGGCAATATCAATATCAAAAACGAAAGTGCCAATCTGACCACTACGCTGAAGGGCATGAAGGGTGAGATAGAAGGCTTAAAAGCACAAATAGAAGCCAAAAAAGAAGAACTGGAATCTGCCATTGGCGCAGCGCAAGCGGCTGTGCAGCAGCAAATAGACCAGCTAAAATCCCAACTGGAGGGTATTGGCAGTCAGTTGCAAGATACCCTTAATAATACTGTGCCTAAAATACCCGGACTGAAAACCTACAAAACCGACCAGGCTCTGGTGCTGGAATACAAATGGCTTCCACAGCTAGAAAAAGAAAAGTCATTCTTTTCGTTTCTCACCATTCGCATGAATGCCGACCCCGCCAAATCTATGTTTGTAAGCACCAAAATGGTGCGGCCTTTTGACACGGCACAGCAAACACAGATGGAAATTGGCTCTGGAATTGAAAATTTCAGCATTGAGATCTCGGAATTGCTCAAGGTGAATTTCGATTTGATCAGTTTTGAAACAGGAAGCGGCAAAAAGACCAAGGTAAATGTACAGCTCGATCAGAACGAGGCCATAGTTTTTTTAGGCCCACTGGCGTTTGTCAATAAATTGCAGGACATCATCCCTGGCGATGGATTTGGCGACGGCCCCTACATCAACTTGCAGCCCAACGGCGTGAAGGCCGGATTTGAACTGGGTATTCCCAACGTAGAGGTAGGTTTACTGAGCATCGCAAACATTACTCTGGGCGCGTACGTCAGGCTGCCCTTTACCGGTGCGCCCATGACCCTGGGCTTCAATTTTTGCAAACGGGAAAACCCCTTTCTGCTCACCATCTCCTGTTTTGGAGGTGGGGGATTCTTTTTAATGGAAACCAGTGTAAAAGGCTTTGTGATGATGGAGGCGGCCTTCGAATTTGGCGCTGCCATCTCCTTTAATGTGGGCGTGGCAAGCGGCGGGGTGTCGGTGATGGGCGGTTTTTACTTTAAAATGGAAGTTCAGGATGAAATGACCCTCATTCAGCTTACGGGCTATATCCGGATCAACGGCGCATTGAGCATATTGGGACTCATTACGCTTTCGATGGAGTTTTACCTGGCTTTCACTTACATCATGAAGTCCGCCGGCGATTCGAAGGCAGGCAAGCTCTATGGCGAGGCGACCATCAAAGTAAAAATAGAAATTTTGTTTTTCAGCAAGTCGGTCTCCGTCACTGCCAGACGCACCCTGAAAGGAGCCGATGCTGACCCCACCTTTGCCCAGATGATCGAAGCGCCAGACTGGCTGGCATATTGTCAGGCCTTTGCCTCATAGTTCTAATTCAACCTTTTTATCATAACATGAAACAAACCCTCATTTTCACTGCCCTTCCCTACAGATATATCACCGCTAATGACGTGGAAAGCCTTACCCTGTCGGTGGTGGTATCGATGCGACTCGACCCCGGAAGCCCATCTACCCTTCAGCAGTTTCCCGATATAAAATCCTGGATCTCCAATGTCAAAAATGCAGGTTTTTCCGTACGGATGGGCAATATGAATATCGAAGCCAAACTCAAAGATGCCCCGATCGATGATGCGTTGTGGAGCCAGCTCATGCACGATAAAATAAAAGTGCAGGCGTTTGAACAGGAAGACCTCTCCCACCACAGGCTTGTAAGTTATCCGGCCCGGCATGTAAACGATTTTATTTTGAATAATTATCAAAAATTTGCCATTGCCAATCCCAAAAATTACATCCCTACCAGCGCGTTTTTAGATGAAGAAGGTCTCGCATCCATATCGCGCTATAAACCCCTGAGCGGAGGTCTTCTTGATAAACTTCGCCAAAATCCACGTCGCAAAGAGCTCACTGAAGCAGAGGTATTCAACAGCCTGAAAATCGGCAGGCATATATTCGAACGTATGTTGAAGATTGACGCACAAACGCGCTTTGTAGGCCCTGACCCCTTGGCCAGCCCGGCCACAGATTTTTTTCAAATGCGGGATTTTCATCAATTGGACAAAAAACCACTAAAAATAGAACCAGCCAAGCTCAAAAAACCAGAATTCGAATTTCATGATATTTTGTCGATCGTAAGTAGCTATCCGCAAATTCAGCGAAAGCTGGCGCTTATACTCGATTTGGAAATTCCCTACAGCAACAATCTGCCAAAAACCGGGGTACTCCACCTTGTACCTCAACACCTTGGTTTTGAAGATGAATTGGAAGTATCGTGCCCAAAAGTGGCCTATGCCATCGAAAATGGTGGTTTTTTTGCCAGACCAAAACAAGACAGCATCATCGATCAGGGTTTTGTAAAGATCAACACACCGGCATTTTCTGTCTTTCAGGTCGATGGTGATGGTGCGGCACTAAAGCTCAACAATCAGGTGGAAAACAAAATAATAGAAGATGCGAAGCTAAAAATCGTGAACATCAACTTGTTGGGCAGTAAAACTTTGCAAGCCGGTAATCTGCCGGAAGAAACACCGGAAGACAGCGCCTTGCCAGCTTTGCGCTCTGCAGGGATTGCAGTGGCCAGAAATGGGCTTGCAGAGGTATTGCACTCCACCTTTCAGCAAGCCAAAATGCATCAAAACAAGCTGCTCGACAAGAATAATTATGACGGCGAGCTGAAAGCCATCGTGCCCAAAGACAGCGATGCTTTATTTGCCGACGAAGTAGTACAGGGCTACAGAATGGACATAGCACTTAGTACAAACCCGGATACCTGGTATTCGCTTCACTGGAAAAAGGACCAGTACAGCTACTCAGACAGCTCCGGTATCGAATATCAGATTGAGGGGATCATACCTGATGAAGGTTTCATCCAGACCGCGGTGGCTGAAGATACCGACGAACAAAACCTTTTGTACAGCGCTGAGGTGATGTTTAGATGGGAGGGATGGAGCCTGTCGGTGAAAAAACCAGGTTACGCCATCAATGAGGAAGATGAGGGTCATGACCGCGACTATGTAAATACCTCTAAGACCGTGGAAGCCCAAAAATACCAACTGGACAAAACGCTGGATTTCAAACTAAATGCCCTGCCTCAATTGGTGCAGGGCACCTTGCCGAAATTGCGCTTTGGCGAAAGCTATATGATAAGGGTACGCACCGTGGATATGGCCGGCAATAGCCGTCTGCTGCAAGAACCCACACCAAACAGGGTGCAAAATGAGATTAGAAGCTTTGCTTACAAAAGGTTCGAACCTGTAGCCAGCCCCATAGTACTGTTGGGCAACCATCTAAGAGATGGCGAATCGCTGGAGCATATGGTGATCAGGAGCAATTTTGACCAAACGGCAGAAAAATACGAAGAAGCACATCCCTTAAGCAATCAACGCTTCGACAGTACTGCCACACGCCATTTCCTGCCACCCAAAAACAGTCAACTCATGGCCGAACAGCATGGCAAGTTTGATAATGCTTTTGGTCAACACCCGGAAATAGCCAAACAGATGTACGATTTTATCATATCCCGCGAGGGTCATTTTGACTTTGGTGAAAAAGGAAAAGACAAAGTCTATCAGACAAGTGAGGTGGAGGTGATCTACCTGCCCGACCCGATGGGGGCAGGCATCAGCCTCTTTCTGGCAGATGGTTACCAGACTACCCACAGCCAGCAATTTGACCAGCGTTTGTTTGCTTTTTTCAACAATGAAGAACTGACTGGCAAACATACAGACATTGCAATCGGAGATGAGTGGCACAGCGGCAAATCTTTGCGTATAGTTTTGAAAGAAGGCTCCCGGGCAGCAGAATGGAATGCCGGCCAAAGGATGCTTTTGGTGACTATGCCCAAAGGCGAGCGAACCAGGCTAAAGTTCAGTACGTGGTGGAGGGCTTCTGATATTGCTCAAATTTCAGCCATATGGGATTTGCTTCGGCAAAAAAACCCGGGGAATCTGAATGAGCTCAAAAACATTGCAGAAAGCGGCCAACACTGGATGATTAGTCCGGCAAGGGAGCTGGAGCTCGTCCATGCCGTGCAGCAGCCGGTCGATGCGCCAAAAATCAACACCATACACAGCACCCGCGTTTTTGATCAGACTTCTGCCGATATTCATACTTCCATCGCCGTGCATGGCTACAGCACCCTGAAAATAGACCTGCAGGCCAATTGGAAAGAAATCATTGATTTGCCACATCATGCTGCACCCGAATGGATTGACAAGAGCGGTGCCGTAAACGACATTTCCATCGATTACCATCAAAAGGAACTGCTGAGAGGTAGTATTCCGAATGAGGATACAGGTATGGCACCCAAAAATAAAGCCGCTCAACCAGCCAAATTAAAAATCGACACCGGGGACGATAGCAATGGAGCCCCAACCAGTAAAAACCAACAAGCAACAACGATAAGAAAGGACACACAGGAAAACTCTGCTACAGCAGGCAATCAAAATCTTGCCATAGACCGGGTGCAACAGACCAAATCTACCAATAACTCCGTGCTGGCCGGATATAGCATTTCCATCTCCAGGCCGGTGCTGGTGCAGCAATTTGAAGATACCCGCCATCGCAGGGTCAATTACAAGGCCCTGGCTGCCAGCAGGTACCAGGATTATTTTGCGGGCTTGATCATCCAGGACAAATTGCCTGTAACCCGGGCAAGTGAGGTTGTTACTGATGTGATCATCCTGAGTTCTGCCCGCCCCCGAAAACCTGAAATAGAATACATCATCCCGACATTCGAATGGCGCAAGGCCAAAACAAGCACCGCTATGCGCCATAGACGGCTGGGTGGCGGCTTGCGCATCTATCTGAAGCGACCCTGGTATTCTTCAGGCGAAAACGAAAAGCTTGCCGTTATTTTGCCAGGTTTCACTGCCGGACAAAATCAAAATACGATGGTTGCAGGTCCAGGCAGCGGCCTCAACACACAGGTCACACATTGGGGTGTAGATCCTATCAAGTTGTCCAGACCCGAATCTGGATTTAGCCCCTTAGCAGATCAGTTTAGGCACGCTCCGCTCATCGATAAAGGTCTGGCTTATCCCGGTGCCGGTGCGTACAAGGTAACCGCAGTAGCCTACCCGGTAGAGTTTGACCACAAGCGCAAGCTATGGTTTTGTGATGTGGCCATAGATCATGGCCTTATGTACTATCCATTTATCAAACTGGCGCTGGCCCGCTATCAGCAACATTCCGTAAGGAAAAATGACACCGATGTGTGTCTGTCGGAGGTTGTTCTAGCAGACTTTGTACAATTGGTGCCGGAGCGTGTCACTAATCTGGAATTCAAAAAAGACGATATCAACACGAAATTCAGCATCACCGTAGAAGGCACCATGTCACTAATAGGAAGAGCCTATTCTCCATCCAATTTTATTGTCATATCATTTTTCAATTCCGGACTTGCTCAGCCCATCCATATGGTAATTGATGATCAAACCAATGATAAGGATCTGGAAAAGGAGAGACTGGTGGTACACATTGGCGAGCAGGATGTAGCCAATGACCGCTTTGTGATAAGCAGGGAAGTAAAACTGCCCAAAGACTATAAAAGACTGCCCTTTATCGTGACCATTGAGGAATATGAATTGGGTCCCGATGCCGATCCGAAAATATTCAATAATCTAAGCTCCATGCCCTCTGGCGAAAATCAACCGAGGCTGGTATTTGCAGATCGGTTCGACATCAACGCCAAGGAAAAATAGGCCGGAAGCGCCTTTTGGAAGCTGGCAAGAAAGCAAATTGTCATAACCCAACTTGTATTATTGATCATGTAAATATCTGATATCCAATGGTTAGGGATCATCAATGGTACACTACATATTTTTTCTGGTCGGCGATCATTGATTTGGCACCAGTAGCCTGATAGATTTCC
>JAAUQL010000183.1 GCA_012033595.1 Cyclobacteriaceae bacterium
ATTCAGCCCATAGTTTTTCTTTGGCTTTAATAAACTGATCACATATGCTTTCATTGAATTGATTAGTTAATAAAGGCATTTGGCGTCTCACCAATGGATTATTCATTAGTTCAATAATGCTTGTTTTATTTACATCTGATAGTCGTTTAAACTCTATGTTCATGTTTCAAATTATATGTATGGTAAAATTTTTTCTTGCAAGATGGGTATCACATTTCTCTTGAAACCAATCGTTTTTCATTTGCCAAATATTATTCCGAGGCGAATGGATGAGGTAATGGGAGGTATCTTGGAAGAATATTCTTTGTAATTTTTGACCGTTTCAGTCAAGGTCGACTTACAATCATTTCCTAGGTAATAACTTTGTGCATATTGTCCAATCAATATGGTTAATTTCACTTCTGTCATAGCTTTTAAAACTTGTTGATGCCACAAAGGCGCACATTCATGTCTTGGGGGTAAGTCACCCGACTTCCCTGTACCTGGGAAGCAAAAACCCATTGGGATGAGGGCAAATATTTCTTCATCATAAAATGTTTGCTTATCGACACCAAGCCATGCTCTAAAATTGTTGCCACTGGCATCATCCCACGGAATGCCACTGTTTTGTACTTTTCGTCCTGGGGCCTGACCAATTATAACAACTTTCGATGATTTGCTGGCTTGAATAATAGGTCTTGGAGCGTTAGGCAAAAAGCCTTTGCAAACAGTGCAGTTTCTGATTTCTGAAAGTAAATTGTCCATTTTATAAATACACAAGAACACTTGAAGTTTTGACTTCAAGTGTTCTTTTTTTGATTGCTGCGTATATCTTTTAAATTTTGCTTAATTTAGTCCAGTTGGTATCTGCTTTCTGTACCAATTCTTTGTGATTCCCAGCCAACCATAGTTGTTGAGCATCTACTTCCAAATCATAAAGAAACAAGAAGTACTTGCCGTCCTTCACTACAAATTTATTAGGGTCAACTCTAAATTTTGCTCCAACGGAAACACCAAAAGCACAGAAACCACCATATTGGGGCAAATACTTTTTTGGATTTGTTTCAAAGGATTTCTTCTGGTCTTCGCTAGTGAAGTAATAGGCTAATCCATCATATGTTGATTTGTATTCTTTTAACCCTTTTTGAGCAATTCCTAAATCCAGATATGAAACAGGGCTATACCCTTGTAAGGCGATTTTACTATCATCAATATTGTTGGCCATTTTATTTTGAGCAATGGCATTTGTGCCTAGCAACATTATTATTGCTGTACTAACCCCCTATAAGTTGGACAGAATTATTGTTTAAAATGTGTAGTGCTTGCCGGTTTTCCTGTTCAACTTCTAAGCAAAAATAGGTGTCTGGATCAGCCGTGTCAAGGCTGGTACAGAGCGAACGATTTTGTGTTTGATTTTTTATGGAATCGTTCGGCCTTGACGCGACTGCTCCAGCCACCTGGTCGCGCTGCTTATCAGTTGAACAGGAAAGACCTGTTGCCCATTTCTGATGGGGCGTTATCCGTCCAAGTTTTCTGTGTTTGCGTTCATAGTTGTACCACTGCATATATTTTTCGATGTGCTGCTTTGCTTCGTAGAAACTACTAAACTCAAAGCGTTCGATGAGTTCGCGTTGCAGAATACTGTGAAATGCTTCGATATATGCATTTTCTTCAGGGGTGGCCACGTGTGTAAATTCCTGTTTGGCTTCAAGTTGAATGAGAAAGCTTCGTACTTGATTGGCTAAGAACTGTGATCCGTTATCGTTTCTGATAATTACCCCATTCAGATTGTAAACTGTATGTAGCCATCGAAACATATTGATCACATCCATTTTGCGAACACTCTTCTGAAAGATCCAATGTAAAATCTTACGACTGAACACGTCCATGATGGATAGTAAGTAATACCACCTGCCTTCACCTTGCACCCATACGTACTTGATATCGAGACAGAGATATTCCAGCGGTTGATTAGCCAGTATTTTCCGATACTGTACCCAATTACGTTTGCCACTGGTACGGATTACTTTTCCAAGAAGAAGCTTATGGAAGTCCATGAGCCGATAAGTTTTCTTATGATTGATTAAATAGCCTAATGCACGTAAATCATCATGGATAGATTGATATCCGTAAGCGTTGTAAGGTCCACTGATCAACTCCTTAATCTTGCCAACAACTTCCTCATTGGTTATCAATGATCCATTATACAGCGTGTGTGTACTGGGCTTCATGCCACGTTGACCAGGATGAGCCTTATAGTAAAACGTACTTCGGGGCAGTTGCAGCCAACTGGAAAGCAGTTGAACAGGTGCACGGTCTGCAAATCGTTTGGTCAGCATCACTTTTTCTTGGGTTGGATAGGAGTTTTTTTTTAAAAGCTCTGACTTTACTTCGATCTCAAGAGCTTGTCGGGCGATGATTCGTTTCAATCGCTCATTCTCTTCTTCCAAAGCGCGAACCTCTGGATCTACACGCTTGTAGGCAGGTTTGAGTCCTTCTGCTCCCTTTGCCAGATACCGTTGTTTCCACTTCGATAACAAGGCTGGTGATAAATTATACTTGCGACACGTCTCCATGTAACCTTCTCGCTCTGCTTCCTGGAGAAGGCTTAATCGCTCTTCTGGTGTGAATGATCTTTTTCCTCTTGCCATATTTCCCTAATTTAACTGTTACAAATCTGTTTTCAGATTCCTGTCCAGTCTTATAGGGGGTTAGTACAACCGCTTGCCTGCGGCCGGACACCATGCCCTTGTTTATACACTCCTTCAGTACACGCTTGAACAATTCTCTGAAAACATCATCACTATAAAGTTGACGGGTGCGACTTAATGTACTATGCCACGGAAGTGGCTCCTCTAACGTGTAGCCAATGAAATACAGAATATCTAACCGCATGGATGCCGTGTTGATGATTCTTCTATCGCTCCCTAAATTTTCCAGGTAGCCAACCAAAATGAGTTTAAAGAAAACTGCGGGGTCTATACTTTCCTGGCCTTCTCTACCGTAGTACTTTGCGGTGGCCTTATAAATAAAGCGAAGATCAAGTGTATCTTTTAATCTCCTGTAAAAATTATCGGCCGGAACCCGGTCTGATAACAGAAAGTTGGTGAAGAGTCGCTCTTCAAATGTTTTGCGTCCTTGCATGAAGCAAAAGTAATAACCATTTCACTATCTTTAATGTAGTTGTGCAACATGCACATTGTGTATGTGTCATGTGCTTCACTGCGTATCTGAAAGAGTGTGCGTCTTACCGCTGCTTTTTGTGTTTTTCATGATAGCTTATTTCTGAATGACTTACCAGAGGTTCTTTTACCTGGCCTCAAGCAGATTCGGCATCTGATATTGCAATAAGTTCTTCGCTAAGCTTTTCCGAACTTTGAAGGAATCCATTTCGTAACATTATTCACTTGCGGAATCGGAATTTTTAAAACTCTCGCAACGTCTCTTAAAACAGCTTTTGATGAAAGCCTGTTAAAAGTTATAATCTGGCAAACTGACTCTTCACCATATTTTGCTTTTACATATTCAATAACTTCGCCGCGTTGATCGTCTGCAAAATCAATATCAATATCGGGCATTGATTTTCTTGCGGGATTTAAAAATCTTTCAAACAACAAATCATAATCGAGCGGATTAACATTTGTAATTCCCAAAGAATAGGCGACTAAACTTCCTGCCGCGCTTCCTCTTCCGGGTCCGACAGGTATTCCTTTATTCTTAGCAGCATTAATAAAATCTTGAGTAATTAAAAAATATCCGGAGTAACCCATTTGCTGTATGATTTCAACTTCATACTTGAATCTGTCTTCAACATCAGTTGTAATTTTTTTTACTTTTTTATGAAGTCCTTCCAAAGCGAGCTGTTCAAAATAATTATCAAGTGTTAATCCTTCGGGAACCGGAAATTGCGGATAATGAAATTCTTCGAACTCGAGTTTAAAATTAATTTTCTCGTTTATCTCAAGTGTATTTTCAATCGCGCCTTTATATTCTTAAAAGTTTTTCATTTCATCAGTTGATTTGAAATAAACTTGATCTGTTTGATAACGCAGATCTTTGTGATCAACTTCTCCGGTTTTATCGCCGAGAAGAAGTAAAATATTATGCGCTATTGAATGTTCCTTTTCTACATAATGAATATCGTTTGTCGCGACTAATTTTATACCGAGTTCTTCCGAGAGTTTCGGCATTCCTTTTAAAATCGCAGTGTCGCCTTCAAGATTATGATCTTGAATTTCGAGATAAAAATCTTCTCCGAAAATTTCTTGAAGAGTTATTGCGGCTTGTCTTGCTTTTGCATAATCTCCGTTTATTAAATGAACTGCTACCGGTCCTGCGAGACATGCGGATGTGCTGACCAAGCCTTCACTATATTGACGCAGAGTATTAAGATCTACTCTTGGTTTATAATAAAAACCTTCTGTGTGACCAATTGTAGAAAGTTTTATTAAATTTTTATAACCA
>JAAUQL010000004.1 GCA_012033595.1 Cyclobacteriaceae bacterium
TAGGTTATATTGTTGATTGTCAAAGTCTTTAATATAACCAAAAGCATGGATTTTTTTATATAATTCCTCCTATTTATTAATCGAACTCAGGTTATCAACAAAATCTGTAATGAGCAAGAAAACAATGAAATGATCTGCTTCATGTTTTGGTATCGAGTAGTTGCTATTCAAATTACAGGGTACTTCCTCAATCTTTTCACCGCGAGCTTGCTTGATTCTCAAGTCCTCAAGCTGCTGATGTGTCATACCGTATGAAGCTGGTTGCTTGGCATACTCAGGATTTCTCTGAAGGAATAACCATTGGCTTGAATGTTCGGAATTTGTGATGGTGCTTTTCATATTCTTAAATTTTGAATTTGTAAATCTTTTGTGATTTGGTGATAAAGTTTATCCTTTTCGATCTGCGGAATATCTTGCCACTTTTCATGGATCATATTGGTCACTGCCATTTTTGATTGACAGTTTTTAAATGTTCCAAATTGCTCTTCCTGATCAATAAAGCACTGTTCAGCTACTTTGCTGGCAATTGATTCAGGAATTCCTTGGTCAATTGCTTCACTTAAAAATTGCTCCTTAGTTTTGTTGGTGAATTTCATTGTTATTGATTTTTAAGATATGAATCCTTCCGCCCGTTGTCCGGTAGGCTAAGCGTGACTTTGTTAGGTGAATCAATATTAACACCCGTTTCTCTTAGCACTTTCCCAGTCTTTGGGTCAAAAACTCTAACACAGTGGCCTTGAATATCTCCCATATTATGCGTCAATTGTTTAGGCGCAATTATCCTAACAAGACCAAAATATGCCTGTAGGAATTGCGCTGGATTTGCTTCAAACATTGCCTCAAAAACTGTGAATGCCTTCTCTCTGTTTCCCTGCTCCAACTCTGATAATGCTGCTATTAATTCAGCGTTAATCTTATTCATTGCTCCCTTCGGTCTTCCCTTTGCTAATTGATGTCCTTTTTCAAATGGCATTGGCTATATTTTTTTATATTATTTTAATATAAAACTACTAAAAATAATGGCATTGCTAAATTAAATAGCAGTGTATATGCTAAAATAATTGATATTTTATGTTAAAAATTATGTTAACAACATCAAATGAAGAGTTTATGTATTTGATAATTAAGTAGATCAATGATTTTAAAAACTAACTACAAAGCAGTTTATCTCGATTTAAACCTTCAATGAACATTGTTCAATTCAACTTTTATCATTGATCTGTCTGATTATTTCTATTGCTCTGATATGAGGGAGCTTACAATTGATTGTAAGGTAGCGGTAAAAAGCAGGTTCGCTTTCTCCTTGACAAAGTAGCTTGCGGGCTATTGCTATGTATCCAGCATCATTCAATTGATCTAAGAGCTGCAAATAGTTGTCTATGGCTTCAGCTTTTTCTTTTCTGTCCATTGATTTGAGTTTTATATATTTTTAGAGCCTGTTGAATTGAGATTTGATTTTTTAAGTTGCCGTTCACTATATAGCAATCCATGCCAGCAATTGAATATTTAACACCATTTCGGATAAATACTGGTGGAGGTATCCAACCTGATATTACATCCTCACCTCTATGACTACTACGCTCAGAGTCTTCTTCACTTTCCTCTGGTTTAAGTGAAAAGTTTTCTTCTTCAATAGTTAATGGCTTCTGCGGTTCAGATTTAGTGTTGGTGTTAATAGTTTTACGTCCATTTAGATTCATTTTGTATTTGATTCCATAAAGCTCACAGTGATAGAAAAATGTGCTGATCTGGTAACCGTATTGCTTCAAACAGTTATCATATTGATGGTCAGTTTCATGTGGGTCGTAATCATGGTGATATTGGCTGACCTGATGGAAATAATCTCTGCCACTTTCTCCAAACTCATTGGCGAGGCTGCAACCAATGGCAAACCATTCTGCATATCCTCCCGTGATGTCTATTCTATTAGTATTTATCTGATCAATGCATGATTTAACACAACTTTGATCGCTGTTAAAATTGTTATAATATATTTTGTTATATAACTTTTTGTTAGTGTTGTTTTTGGTGCTTGATGCTAAGGCTGTAAAGGGTGTGGCGTTGTGATTAAAATAAGCTTCGATGTCACACGAATAACCCCGCAATCTGCTAACATCACTACATGCCTGGTCTATTACTATATCGAATTTTTCAAATGCTTTAGAGAGTGCTTTAAAATGATCTTTATGCTTGTCAGGATTACTAATAAGAACCAATCCCCAGTACCCATTTCCAGATACAGAAAGACCACAATATGCGACCTCATTAAAGCGTGATATTAGAGATTTTAACTCATCATAATTCGTGATATTTTTATTGTCTTTGAAGTCAATATCGAACTGCAAAAAGCCCGAATGCTGGATAAGATTAGAAGCTTTTCTGGTCTTAAATTCTCCGCTGGGTGTGATGGCTGGAAGTGTTGATTTGAGCTTATTAATTTTGTCCTTATCCGTGAGCTTTCTAATTGCTTCTACTTGCTTCAAATACTTAGTTGAAGTCAACCAAGAAAGTAGATTTACAGGCTCTGAATTTGTACTCCTATAATTCTCAAAACACGAAACATTTACGTTTAAAATAGACATAGCTAAAAAGTGGAAAATAAAGTGTACAAAGTGTACTTTTGCTCAAAAAGTGCGAATACAGCGAATGAGTAGCGTTTTTGGCGTACACATTGCGTTTTTTTAAAGTGTACATTTGTACACTTGCAAAGTGTACATGTACACATTGAATTTTTGCAAAGTGTACGTAAAAAAACCGATTACGGCTTTTAAAACGGGATTTCATCGTCTCGTACACTAAGTACACTTTGTTTTGTGGTTTTAACGAGGGTATAAGTGCGCGGGTGTCTATTCGAGATTTGCTTCACTTCAAAACCAAAGATTTTAGCGCATTCCCTGATGTAGTTACCAATCCTTTTCCCAGATATAGACGACCTTATGTCGCTGTGATCCTTGTATTGATTTCGAGCTTCAGATAATGAGTATTCTGTAGATAATAATTCTGTATCTTGAAACCATTCAACAAAGGTTTGGCTAGTAGCCTTAACTGCTCTTTTAACAGGATCATCTTCACCTTTGCAGGGCAATACACCCTCTGCAAAATACAGTTGAACACATGCTATCATGAAGCTGTCAAACATTTCCCATTCAGCTTCGCTCCACTCCTCAAAAAAGAAGTTTCCGTACTGGTCGTGAGGGGTTCGTTCTGAGTGAAAATATTGATGTAAGTCGACAGCAATTTGTCTCCTTAAAAATGATCCGCTTGCTCCGCGAACTACATTGTTGGTAGTGATAATAATTATTGGGCTGTCTTCAACTGGCAAACTAAATTCAGCTTTGTTTTTTCTGTTTACATTCTGGAAGCCTCCTGTAATTACGGAGAATAAATCTTCAAAATTAAACCCAGTTCTAACGTCGTCTATGTGAATTACTCTGACTGACTCATTGACGTTTTCCCAAACAAAATTATTTTTGGCATCAAAATTTTTGCCATCCATGTTAATAGTCTTCCGAAGCTTTCCAATGGCAACAACTATCAACCCTTTACCGCTACCACCCTCAGGAGTATCAGAAAACATTTCATCTTGGATAATTATTGCGCGGGAGGTAGCTGAGGTTTTATAGTCATGTAAAGCAAAGCCAATAGTAGTCATCAACCCTTTAATTCTTTCAGCGTCATTTGCACAAACTTTTTTAATGAAATCGTAAAACTGCCCAAGTTTATAGTCCGCCGGATTAAAATCCCTGTCGCTAATATGGTCCCGCCATACAAGCTTTTTAAACTGTTGATAGGGTATAAGCTCCCATCCGTCTTTTGAAACCTTTAGAACACCGTTATTGTAGTAGAAAAATGATACTGTTGGAGTGTCACGGTGCATTGCAAGTTTCTCCAACTTTATCGCGTCCAAAAACTTATCTGAAAATAATCTAGTATTCCCGATGATAACATCACGTTTATCTGAATCATCACACAGGCTCAAAATGTGTTGCTTGACTTGCGTGGGCGCTGCTCTTTCAACTATACAGTTCTCAATCTTAACAAACTCATAGGCTTTGCCAAGCTCAATCGTTCTATATCCTAGGCGTACTAGACATTTTATGAATCTGTCATTTCCTACTTTCCATTTGCTATTTTTTTTATCTAGTTCGAAAAAATCTAATATATCAGCTGGTTCGTCTAGTTCTTCCGCTGCTTCACTTAAACTTGAGCCAATAGGTACAATTACAGTTTTAGAATCGTTTTTTGTATTTTCGTGCTGTTCAAGTTCGTCTAAATTGCTCCCTTGCGGAGCTTTTTTTGTATTACTCATTTCTCCAGATTTTCCTTTTCATATTTTTTAAAAACTGCCGAAAAGCTATTCTTGCCATTTCGTGGGCGTGTTGGTGCTCGATTTTTTGGTTTAATTCAAACATATTATGTTAGATTTTATGTTAACAATTGACAAAAAGCCGGGTAAAACACTGTTAAACAGTTAATTATAAGTTGTTTAAAACTGCTTATGTGTTAGTTTTTCAGTATCCATGCAACTAAAGCTTCACGACTGAAGTAGAGTTTTCCGAACTTCTTTGAATAAGGGATTTTTCGTTTGCTGCAATACAGGTATAGGGTATTGTCAGCGATGCCCAAGAAGTCGCAGGCTTCCTTGAAGTTTAGTACTTCCTTTTCGGGTGTTTTCTGAATTATGGTTTGCTGATTAACAAGCTGCTTTTGAAGACTTAGAAGTAATAGCCAAATAGCTTGTAGTGGGTTTTGTAAAAATCTTTCTTTTTCCATTACTGTTATTATTTAGTTTGTAAACTTTTTCTAAATAAAACAGGACTTGTAATGGATAATAAGAAGTTAGTAACCTTAGTAGTGCTTTCGTAAAATTCGTAAATCAGTAAACTGTTTTACTGAAATTCGAACTAATATTATCTGTGTCGTAGCCTTGAAAATTGTTGCCAAGTAAGCCAGCATATTCTTTTTGTCTCCCATGTGGCTTTGCTGCTAAATCTCGATAATATTCATAAAACACCTTCATTATTTTATTTTTAGGCGGGGAGTTCTTAATAGTCAAAAGTGGAGTTGGTGGCTCTTTTAGTTCGAATGCGGACTTAAGAAAAATGTTAAGTTCGTCTGATGTCAGATAATTGGTTTCTAATAATCCCTCCTTGAAATGATCGTAAACCTGTTCGACACTTATCTCGTCAAAGTTGTTTGTAAAATCAATCCTATGGACCTTTTGAATGGGGGGTGAGTTGAATTCATTTAGCTTTTTAATCCGCTCCTTATTGAGAATATATACCTCAATCCGATTGCATCTAAAATTGTCACCATTGTTGTTTTGTAGATCCAGCAGCTTGACTCTCTTCATTGCATTTTGAGCACTTTCAATCTCATTATTTAAATAATCCTGAAATTGTTCCTTGGTTAGAATTTCTTGCTGCTGTTTTACTTGCGGTTCAATCTGTTTGTCAATTAAAACTTTTGCTTTATCAATTAAAGGACACTTCTCACAAAGTTCAGTGATATCGTTTTTGAAATCAGTAGAAGCACAATAAGGGTATTTATGCATCATGCAAATTGTTCAAATTCATCCAATACTGCATCAGCTTTCATTTCTACTTTGTGTCCTAAACCATGCAGGTAATTTTCGGTAGTGGTAATACTATTGTGGCAGAGCCTGCGAGAGATTTCCTTGATCGGGATTTCTTTACGCAGGAGGGTAGTTGCAAAGGTATGCCGTGCCGTGCCATGTGTAACGTTCTTTTTTGTTTCTACTCTTGAAGCGATAGCATTGAGATTCTCATTGATTGTTCCAATGAAGTCACGTTTTCGTTTTAGCCATTTATCAGGTTCCATGTCTGGGTCAGGGTTAATGAACTTAAATTGGTAAATCTCATTTTCTGCATCCTGGTATTTGAATATGAAACCCATCATAAATGAATTTAGAGTTACTTTGACTTCTGTCCTTTCAGCTTCCGTATCTTCCGTCTTGGCTCGTTTTAAATACAGTACCTTATTAGCTAAATCAACATCAGCTTTTTTCAAGATCATAATATCCTTCATATTACAACCATTTGCAAAAAATGAAAACTTGTATAAGTCCAAGGCAAGTTGCTCGTAATCAGTTTTGGGTTCACTAGCAAAGAAGGTCTTAATTTCTTCTTCTTCTAAAAACACCTTACGGCCTTTTCCTGATGGTATCGTGAATTTCTGTTTGCTATTGCCAAAAGGGTATAAGCTGGTATCTAGTTTACTGTAGCGGTTCATTATGGTTCGCAATGGCCTGAGGTAGAACCCAATAGTTGATTTAGACCTGCCTAAGTCTTGCATGTACTTTTGGTAATCCTTCAACCATTTGACAGAAATATTTTTGAACTTGAAATTACCCTCACCAATGTTTTTGGTTTTAAGGAATTTGCGAATTGAATTTGCAGCATCATTATAGACATTTGCTGTTCCAGCTTTACTATTTTGAATTAAGTCTTCTCTGTAATCATCAAAGCAGGAAAGTACAGAATCCATATCACGGTTTGTGTCATATCTTTTGAGGAAATCTTCAAAAGTAAAAACTTCCATCTGATCAATGATTTTTTTTGATTTTACTTCAACTTCATTAAATAGGTTGAAGTATTTATCAAACTCTACAGGGCGACGTTTGGCGGCTCTGGCTTTAACGAACTCATTTTCAGTTAATGAAGCTTTAACGGCATAATATCGTTGTTTGTGGCCGTTATTACAGTCCGTTATCCGGAGTTTCACTGGGTAAACTTTTTCGCCTCTTTTTTCGGATTCTCGTTTGAGTAAAGTTCTTTTTAATAGAACAACCTCAGCTTTTACTCCTTCTTTTTCCATTATTGAAATCTTTATCTGAACTCCATTATGTTAAGGTAACATAAAACTTAACATAATTTTTATACAAATATACACATAATGATCATATAGCAAAACCATAAACAAGGCATAAAAAGTGCTTTAAAGAACAATAGAGGCGTATTTTTATATGAAGTAAAGTATAGTGGGAATGTGTTTAAAAACTAACTTCTAAGCAGTAGGTCGCAGGTTCGAGTCCTGCTGGAATCACTTAAAATCAATGAGTTACGCGCTAATGGTGTAACTCATTTTTAGTTTATACGCATCATCTTCATGCGGTTTTTCATTTTCACTTGTTGCCTTATCTGCATATTTCCTTTTCAAGTAATAATTTATCCCCAGATTTTTTTCACTTAGAGGAGATTTTTTCGCGCAGAGGTAATTGGTTAACAAAATTATTGTTCTCCGGTCTTTGCTGTTCTTCTTTTTTAGAGGTTTTTTACTTCCTGAAGACTTGGTTTTAAAAAATACATATCGTAATATTGCAATGAAATAATGAAGAGTATGGGAGTAACGAAAACAGATCTTTTACCCACGCGCAAAATGCCATCGCAGTGGCAGCAAAAGCATTTGCCCATCCTGCGCGTGTGGCCATTATACAATATTTGCTCAGAAGCAATGCCTGTATCAACGGTGATTTAGTTCAGGAATTAGGATTGGCTCAGGCGACCATCAGTCAGCATCTACGAGAGTTAAAAGACATTGGCATTATTCAGGGAACCATAGAGGGTTCTCGAATAAGCTATTGTATCAATCCCGAACGCTGGGCAGAAATCAAGAATGAATTCAACAAAATCTTCAATCAGTTTGACCCTCCCAAATCCGGAGCATGTTGCTAAAAAAATTTGTTTAATCATATCGTAATATTGCAATAATATAAGACGTTTGATCATAATAAATAATAAAAAAAACAACGATCGAGCATTTAATCCAAATCATATACCAGTTAAACAAAAGTCAAAAAAACAAAATGAAAAGCTTTACTCTTATTTTAAGCCTGGCCACCATATTATTTTCTTGTAGCCAGAAGGCGGAAAAAGAAGAATTTTCTTCCGATAATCAAACCTTCAATGAAAAGGATACACCTATGCCGGAAGCCACCCCCGATGCTACTGAAAAGGCATACTTTCCGAAAATTAATGCCTACATCGCAACGTGTGTCAAAGACTATAACAGCATTGATGAAGAGCGTAAAATGCAATTGAAAAAATTGGCTTTATACATCAAATCCAAAGTGGATGCAGGAGAAGAGGCCAAAATCATATATATATGCACACACAACTCACGAAGAAGCCACATGTCCCAGTTGTGGGGTATGGTGGCTGCTGACTATTACGGCATCGATGGTGTTTCTACTTATTCGGGCGGTACAGAGGCTACAGCTTTCAACGAACGTTCCGTAGCTTGTCTCAAACGTGCAGGTTTTCAAATCGTGCAAAAATCTGAAGGCGAAAACCCGGTTTATGAAGTAGTTTTTAGCGATCATAAACCAGTTGTAGAAGCATTTTCAAAAAAATATTCACACAAAACCAATCCTCATGAAAACTTTGCAGCCGTAATGACTTGCTCTCATGCTGATAAAAACTGCCCGACCGTAGCAGGTGCTTCTCTACGCGTTGCTGTTCCTTACGAAGATCCTAAGGTGGCCGACAATACACCAGAAGAATCGGCAACTTATGATGAAAGATGTAAGCAGATAGCTACGGAAGAGTTTTATTTGTTTTCACAAGTAAAAGGGTAACCTATACCAATGAAGAAATCATATTTGATCCTGATGTCGATATTTCTAGGTGCCACCCCTGTATATGCAGCCACCTTCGCTTCGGAAATGAACGATTGGGTAGGACAGCAACTTGCTGCTGAACACCGCTCGGCAATTTCATATTTCTTCTTTTTTATAGGAGGTATGGCAGCAAGCTTACTTCCATGCGTGTATCCATTGTATCCTATTACCATCAATATTTTGAAGGCAAGAGGAAAGGGGCGTACAAAAACACTGCATCCATTGATCTATTTTGGTGGGATCATTTCCATGTACTTTGCTTTTGGCATTATTGCTGGTACTACAGGCGGAGCTTTCAATGAAGTGCTCCGGTATCCATTTACCAATTTGTTTATTGCAGTCCTATTGCTTTTACTCGGATTATCATCAGCAGAATTACTAATGATGTCTATTTTTTCGGGCTCCTCAGGTAATAACAAACGAAAGGGAGCATTAGGCACCTTCCTGATGGGGCTAAGTGCCGGATTGCTTTCTTCTGCCTGTGTAGGCCCGGTGGTCGTCAGCATTCTCATCGGTATCGCATCCAACACATCAAATGTTAGTATTGTTTCCATTTTAGGGGCTTCACTGAAACTATTGGTATTTGGTATTGGAATAGGCACGCCTTTTTTGCTGATTGGAGTATTTAGTGCTAAACTGCCCAAAGCTGGCAAGTGGATGACTTATGTACAGTATGCCTTCGCAGCCTTGATCCTCTATTTCTCCTATGGCTATCTGGAGAAAGCGTTGTTAGGCTATGGATTTGAGCAATCAGCCATATTTGCAGTTGCAGTTGGAGCATTCATATTGGTGTTAGCTGTCTATCAACTTCAAAATATGGAGTTGTTTCCACATCAAAAAATGCGTAATGCACTCTTTACGCTGTGTGCCGTGGTAGGTGTTTTAATTTTGTTCAGAGCGTTTGCTCCGCAGACCACCTCCGCTCAAACGAAATCGGCCTTTGAAACAGGGACTACGACAGAGCAAAAAGGCAACCTCACCTGGTACACCGACAAAGAAGCAGCTTACGACGCTGCAAAAAAAAGCGGAAAGCCCGTATTTCTTGATTTTCATGCTAATTGGTGCACAAACTGCAAAGCCTTTCAGCAGCTTACCCAGGAAGATGAGCAACTAAACGAAGCATTGCAAAATGCAGTCTTATATAAAGTTTACGATACTTCCGAAGAATATGAAAAATACAAAAAGGATTCCCGCTTTCCCGAACTTAATGTAGGGCTACCATTTTTTGTGATTACCGACGAAGATGGCAATATGCTGTACAAAACCAATGATTATCAAAAAAACGAGGAAATGGCCATGTTCCTCATAGAATGATCGAAATAGAATGCAGACACATCAACTTGAAAAATGCATCGACGACGTTAAATTGGAATTTGGCCAAATCTCGCCAGAACGAAAAGCTATTATCGTGCAACTCATATCTTTTGTACGAATGAATTTACAGTCAAAGGGTCATGCCTAACTAATTCTCATTTGCACCAATAATTCCAGGAGAAGTCTCTTTGCTCAGGTTTGAGCACAAGCTTCCGCCTTTCATTTTGGTGCAAGAAATATTTATGCATATTCAGGGGGTACAGAGGCCACTGCTATGTACCCTATGCCTATGCACACATTGAAAAAAGCAGGGCTGGAAGTCAAGTCGCTATCGCAAGGAAAAATCCGGTTTATAGCATCAAATATCATCCGGAGGAACTTGCACAGCAGAATTGTTTAAATCGCAATAATTATTTGGTCTTTTTTGATTTACCATTTTCGTAATGTTTTCTCTCAGAAATATTGATTGTTTTCTGTCTTAAAATTTTTGCATCATGTGCCATATATCCAATCGGAATTAGTGTTGCAATTTCAAGTTCATCAGGAATTCCTAAATTTTTCTTAATGGTTTCAATATTTATCGGAATGAATGTTACGCCATAAATATTATGCTCTGCAAGGCTCAATAAAAAATTTTCTATACAAGTCCATATGGAAGCTAGACAATTTAAGTCGTTTAATTTTTTTGCTTCTGCAACTCTAGTTTTCGGCCTAAATATAACAACAATAATGGTTGGTGATTCAAGAATCATTTTTTTCTGTTTAGGGATTGCATCAAGATACATTTCCTTCATAGTTTTGTCCTTATTCTCAAACTGTTGCTCAAGTTCTTTAAGATTAATCGATTTATTGAGATTCTCCGATTCAATCAGCATTAATTTCGATTCAAGTTGATTTAATATTACAAAATCCCATTCCCTAAGATGGTTATATGTTGGTGCTTTAAAGCCGTTGACAATCGCATAATCAATAATATCCATAGAAATCTCTTTATTCTGAAAATCTCGGATAGTCCTTCTTTTTTTTAAAACGTCTTTTAATTCCATGTTTTATATTTGGTTTTATGGTTATTTTATGTGAATCAATTCATAATACTCTCTCCGAGTTATCACCTAAAAAATTCTAAATTTGATTAGTAACGGCATAAACAAAATCATTAAAAAATTTGCCATAATTTCATTAAAATAGATGAGTATTTATATGCAAATTGCAGAAACTCATTAAAAGCCATCTAGGTATCTCCGTTCCATTATTCCGTTGTATTCTGCATAATAACCGAGTAAAACATACGCTTTTCATTTCATGAAATTACAGAAGATAAGGTTAGCTGCCACCCAAGTGAATCAATATATCATATGTAATTATGGATACACGTAGGCAGCCTTTTACCCATCCTTAAACTACAGTCAATTATTTTTCTTCTGAAAGCAATTTTCAAACTTCGGAAGTTGTTAAAGAGTAAAAAAAAACTAAAATAAAGAGCTTAAAATTAATTCCTCTTATTATAAAGAAATTTATGATTTTTTATTCTGCCTAAGTTCTTTATTAAATTTCCTTAAAGTATTTAAAATATAGAATATGGGTTGTACCTGATAATCGACTTTATGAAAACTTCCAATTATATAAATATCCATGCTTGGGTTGTAGTACATAAAAGCACCAATTGAACCTGAATTGCCCCAAATATGGTATTTTTGAGGCATAAACATAAACCGGAAATTCATAAGCCCATACCCATAGTAAATACTTGGCCCCATTTTTACATAGTTTTGCATTTTTCCAAATGTTTGTTTGCTAATCATTAAATTTTCAACAATTGCTTTATGAAATTTCAGCATATCTTCTGTAGTGGAAACAATGCCACCCCCGGCGCAACTCATACTAATGCTTTTTGCTTTCGATAGGTTAACACCCTTATAATACAAATCTACTATTGGGTAATTGCTCTTAACTTTAGGTTCGGAATAAAAAATTTGATATGTATGTTGCATTTCCAAAGGTTCAAAAATGTACTCGTGCAAACATTGTGAAAGCTTTTTACCAGTGACTTTCTCTATTATCAAGCCTAAAAGTTCATAGTTTGTGTCACTGTAGTGAAAACCATTATCTGGTTTAAACTTAGGTTTTAATTGATGTTTTGTCCAATTGATCGTTTCACTTGGTGTCCAAAAGCGCTCTGGGTCTGAAAGCATTTGGTCATGCAGGCAAACGCCCTTGCTATTCTTATCTAAATAATGGTCAGACAATCCCGATGTGTGATTTAACAAATGACGGATTCTTATATCTTTAGAATAGTCTATGCCTTTGTAAATATGAAGCCCGGCCAACACTGTATCATCCAGGAATTTTGAAATCTTATCTTCAAAATCTATATACTCTTTTTCATACAATATACTCACCAATGCCGAAGTAACTGTTTTGCCAATACTAGCGAAGTGAAAAGGCTGGTCGGGGCTTATGATTTCTGCTATATATGGATTTGCAGCTGTTTTCCAGTGCAAACCTAGCGATGGCGAATGAATTAACAATAAACTAGTATTGTTCGATTTTTTGCTACAAACACGTTTTTCAAAATGTGTGATGATTCTATTCTTAAATTCATCGCTGATGGTTTGAGATTTAACAGGAATAATCATAATTATGGAAATAATGACTGTTAAGATTGATTTTGCTTTCATTGTCCTTTTTCGACAAACTTAATCAGCAAATTTTGGCTGTGTAATAAGGCATTAGTATGATTTTATTATATCGGGGAGAAATCATACTAAAGTATGATACAGGTTAAATCATTGATATACAATAACTAAGGATTATTTTTTATTAGGTTCGATAATTCTAGCCTGTTCCTAACCTTTACCTTAGCATAAATATTTGAAACATGTGTTTTAACTGTTGGCAGTGAAATGAAAAGTTCTAATGCAATTTCCTTATAAGCCTTTCCTGTAATTAAAAGTGTTAGAACTTCTTGTTCCCTTGGGGTAATTCCAAATTCTCCCATTTTATTTTCGTCGTATGGAAGGGGCTTTTCGGTTTGGACAAGTTTTTTAATATCATTTGGTATTTTACTTATAGATAAAAAAATGCATATAGTTGCCAATATGATTCCCCCGTTTTGGTGCAATGGTTTTAATAATAATCCCTCATAATTGAGAACAAATAATAAAAAAGAGAGCGACATTATTGTCAAAACAACAATTGCAGATATTCGTTCCGTTTTCTCTCTGATCTTTATAAGGTCTCCCGGTTTTGTGAGTAACAAAAAGACCATAGAATATAAAACCGAGAAAAATAGATGGCCTGAAACCAAAAGCGTTGTATAAACAAATTTATTCCTCACATATCCATTTAAAACAATTGTAATTAGAATAATACCGATGATGATGACAACAATGTTCCTTGTTTTACGAAATGCGTCTAACCTTTCCTTATGAATATTGATAGGTATGGAAATAGCAAATACAGCGGTAAGAATATTTATAGCTAATTTCCCAACATCAAAACTTAATGAGTGGTCAGTTTGTATCAAATATTGCAATGTTGTGGCAATTATCAAAAGCAAGAAAGCAATAGTAAAAAAGATTGTTTCCTTATATTCCAAATCTTTTATATAGCAAATAATCTGAACTATTAACGTGGCAATCCCTAATGAATAGGCTAGTATCAAAAAATGATTTTTACGATTTCCATTGTATTTCTTTAATTTTTGGTTTTGGCATGATTTAGCAAGGATATTACTTGTTATTAATTGGCGGGTTATATTCTGGAAATATATTTAAAAATATATCTCGCGCACTATATTGATACGATTATCAATCAACGTTTATTATTAGTTTTCGGTTTGATTTAAAAACTCCAATTATTTCTAAAAATCTGGTACTCAAAAGTTTCATTTCTAAGTATCGACCGATAGAAATTAAAAAAGCTATCTAAAGCACCCCAGAAAAACAGACCAAAAAATATGGTGAAGAATATAAATCAAACAAGAATCAGTGTAATGAAAGCGACTATACCAATCGGCTTACAAATTGGATTAATTATCAAAATAGATTAGTCTTCATGTTTTCTTTTTTTCTAAGTTCATTTTAATCTTATGCTACCCAACGATTGTTTAAACCAAAGTTCTTAAAAAATTTTAAACAGATCAATTGGTCAATTGGTATTAAGCCATTGTGGTGTTTTTTGATTTTAGAGATTCAAGGTGTTGTCTTGTGTCAAAGTCATGGTATAATCCACCGTCAATGCCTTCATCGATTGCGCTATTCGGAGCCACTTTATTGTTTTTTTCTTCATCTGCAAAACCCTAAATCTTGCGCGAATTACTTCCTTATTAAATCTTCTTTAGGTAATTCGGCTTTGTATTAATTGGTCTAAATGATTTCCGAGCATTGATGATGTGTTTTCATCCCAGTTTTGCGCTTGTAAATGGTGGGTGGTTTGGCGGATCTATTTTTCTTGAGGGTACATCTAAAAGTACCTCAGCGTGTATGCCAAAATCTCTCAATAATGCCATCATCGGGTTTATTTCTATGGCATTCGATTGACTTTCCACCCGAAGGATCTTGTCGCAATCTTCCAGATCAAAATTGGCTCTCAATCCGGCAAATGTGTTTTGGATCAGGTTAACGAGCATGTGGGCCTGCTCCTGATCTTCGATGTTGGTTTTGAAAATTTCTATCATGGTGTTGCTTCAAGCAGCGACAAAATATTGCCAGCCGGGTCTTTGAACCAGGCGATTTTGGGCCCAAAGCCGTTCTGTGAAATCCCTTTTCTATCCGTATCGTGCTCGGCATAGTGTTCAAATTCCACCCCATTTGCCGCTAAGGTATCGACCGCCATTTCGATATCCGCGACCGGAAAATTAAGTATCGTGAATGTGGCCGGAACATGATTAGTTTTTGGATATAAGATCACGGCGTTGTTGCCATTGGTATAAAGCTCCAAAAATCCCATGGAGTTACTTTTCACTTCCAGGCCGAGGATGCCGCTATAGAATGTCTGGGCTTTGAGCAGATCGTCAACGGAAAAACCGCTGGATGCTTTCGAAAGATGCAGCATATTTTTTTGTTGTTTTCAATACTATTTCATCGTTTATGCCTAGGTGACTCAATGATTAAAACCTTAATCACCCCTCTGAAAGGGTGATTAAGGTATGATGAAGGCAATTGATTGACCTTTTTATGATTGCCTCGGATCGTAGTCTATCATCCAGAGGATTCCGTATTTGTCTTTGAAACTTCCGTAGTAATCGCCCCAAAACTGGTCTTCGAGCGGCATCTCTATTTCTCCGTCTTTGGACAGTCCTTCGAACAGGTGGTCAGCTTCTTCTCTGCTCTCCGGGGTGAGCATAATGTACGTTTGGTTACCGTGTTGCATGGCGTGACCCATAGATGGCATAATGTCCGAAGCCATCAGAATGGTGCCTTTGCCAATGGGCATCGAAATGTGCATCACCCGGTTTTGTTCTGCCGGCGAAAGTTTGTCCCCATCTGGAGCGTCTTTCATTTTCATAATAGAGGTAATTTCGCCTCCAAATACAGATTTGTAAAAATTGAATGCTTCTTCGGCCTGGCCGTCAAAGTTGAGGTAAGGATGTACTTGCATGGTTAAATTGGTTTATTGAGCGTTTTGTTTCGAAAATTAAAGTTGGAATTTGCTATTCACCATAGCTGAATAATAGGAAAATCTGCCAGTTGACAAGCATATTCATGCTGTTGGAGCGCGTCAAAGCCTGTTGATTGTAATTTGCTTTTGAATTGCCGGATTCCGTTGACGGAAGTTTTGGCCAGATTGGTTTGCTCTTGGTACATGGTATCTGTGTGGTCAGGAATATGTCTGTTAACGAACAGGTTCATTTGTGGTTTTTGCTTAGCTGCTGAAAATCAAAATTAGCTGGATTTTTTAAGACTCAAAGGGTCAAATACGTCAATATCATGGGCTGATCGCGACAGTCAATCGATGATTTTTTATGTTTCGGGGTTATAAAACTTTTTTGTAAAATAGCACTATTTGAAAATTTAAAAATCCCAAATCTCAAGCGAATCTCAATTAAATTCCAATATCACTAAATTTAAAATCCAAATAGCTATTGAGCATTTGGTTTTTGGGTTTTGATCAATATTTTTTCTTTGGTGTCCGACTGATTATTGACGCTCCTAAATTCATTTAACTTTACCATTTTAGACGAAAAAGTCCCCCCGCATTCTAAATCAAAGCCCCACAACCTCCACCTTGCTTTTGCCGCTGTGCTGCTTGCTCACCTTAATTTGTACCGGAATGCGTTCTGTCATTTCCTGAACGTGCGAGATCACGCCCACTTTGCGTCCCTGGTTGTGCAAGCGCTCCAGCGCATCCATGGCGATATTGAGTGTGGCAGGATCAAGAGAGCCGAAACCTTCATCGATAAACAAAGATTCCACCTTCATTCGGCTGGAAGAAAGCGAAGCCAGGCCAAGCGCCAACGCAAGTGATACTAGAAACGATTCCCCACCCGACAGGGAAAAAACCGTGCGCACTTCATCGCCCATATCCTGATCAATGACCTGTAGCCCGAGTGTTTGTGAAATACGCTGTAGCACGTAGCGTTTACTGAGCACCGACAAATGGGCATTGGCATAGCTGAGCAATACGTCAAGCGTGTATTCCTGTGCAATTTGACGAAATTTTTTGCCGTCTGCCGAGCCAATGATGTCATTGAGTTTCGCCCAATTATCTACGATTGCTGCTTGCTTTGCGATCATTTGCAAGAGATCGCCAATTCGGTTTTGGTTCGATTCGTCTTCCTTTAGTTTGAAATCGATTTCATGTACCCTATGGCTGTTTTGATTTAATGATGTAAGGGTTGCTGAGTGCAAATGTGTCAAATCTTCCAGCGACCTTTCAGAAAGTCGTTGGCTGGTATGGGTTTCAAGGGCTTTGGCCCGCTCGTCCATGATCGATTTTGCCTGGGTCAGGGCGTCGTCTAAAGTGCGCAAAAAAGCCCTTTCGTTTTCGATGTATTCTTGAGAAAACTCGAGCAGTGGCATCAATTCCGATACATTCAGCGAAAACCCATATTGCTTGTTGTGCTGAGCGAGCCACTCATGGAGCTGTAGTTTTGCCTCATCTTTTTGCCTGGTCAGGGAGGCCATATCCACTTGCAGTTGTTTGCTTTGCGCCACGTTGCCGGCTATTTTCACACGCAGTATTTCTGCATCTTTTTTCCGTTGTTCCAGTATTTTTGTGACCGTATTTATAGCTCCTTTCAGTTTTGCTTCCACCGCGCTCACCGCACGTCCATCAAAAATGTCATTGCGCTTTTGGTTCAAGTCCATGCATAGTTCCCGGAGTTTGGTCAGGTTTTGCATTTTCAAGTTGGTTTCTTCCCTTATACTTCGAACCTGTTCATGCAATCCATTCAGTTTTTCTTCGAGTACGCTTTTTTGCCTGCTGCATTCATCAAGAGTCGTATTTTTGGTATTCCACTCTTGTGCAAAATCCTGAATGCGTCCGGCAAACCCTTCCGGATCGGCTTGCCAGTTGTCGAACCATTGTTCTGACTGGAAATGGGCTGCCAAAGTTTTGCGCATCTGTTCGAGATGGGTTTTGGCCTTTTGCAGCTCATGGGCATCATTTGTTGATTGCTCATGCAAAGAACTGATGATCCGGTCAATATCCTTGATTTGGTTGTGGAACCCGTCCATTTGTTTGTCAAGGCCTGTCAATTGCGCATTGATTGAATCCAATTGTTCTTTTAGTTCAGAAAAAGCCTTCATTTGTCCATTGAATTGCTGTTGTCTGGTTTTTTGGTGCTGTAGGTGTTGGCTGAGCCAATTTGTCCTTTCTTCTTCGGCAATGTTGTTGCACTGTGTATAAATACTAAAACCAGCCCATGTTTTTTCTAATTTTTCCAGGGCAGTTCTTTTTTCGGGGATTTCTGCTTCTTGCAATGTGATTAATTTTGCGTAGTGCGTACCTTCCTGACTCAGACTGTTGCACAGGGATTTTACCTTATCATATTCCTGCTCTATTTGTTTGTATTCCCTTTCCAATTGCGACAATACATGGTCAAGCTTGGGATGCTCTGAAGCATAGGGGTGGCTGGTACTGCCACACACGGGGCAGGGCTCATCCGATACCAGCTTGTCACGCAGTAGCTCCACACTTTCGGCTACGGCCAAACTGGCTTTTTCCAGCATTAACTTTGCCGTTTCCTTCTGCATTTGCATCGCTTCAAGCCGTTTTTCAGACCCTGCCAATTGCTCCTGGCAGATTTTTAGATTTGCGGTGTTGCTTTCATACGATTGCTGTAAGGATGATAGATCTTTCAAAGCAACATGCAGTATTTTCCATTGTGCAATGGCGGAAATGATGTCTTCTATGGCTGTATCCAGGTTGGCTTTTTCCTTTTCCAACGTGCTGATCGGAATGGCGGCTAAATCGCTTTGCAGCTTGTGGCGTTGGGTCCTTTTTTGCTGTAGTAAATCATGAGCGCTGAGGCGATCCTTTTCCAGTTCTTCCTTTTTCCGGAGATTTCGTGTGGTTTCAGCTTCGGCTTTGCTTATTTTATTTTTATATAAATGAAGGCTTTCAAGCCTGCCTCCAGCATCTGAAAGTTTAGACAAAATCACATTTGCATGCTCAGCAACAGATCGGCGCGATTCATTATCAGCTTTCCATCCGACGAGTTTTGATATTTCTTCTTGCAGCAATGTCGATTTTTTTTGTTCCTGTTGCAGCATTTCGTTAAGCTGCTCCGCCTTTTCTGCGCTAGTTTGCAGTTCTTTGTTCGCTGCATTGATCTGTTCTTCCTTTTCCGAAAGTAGTACATCCATAGCCCGGGCAGTATCGAGCATAGGTTTGGCATCTTCTTCTTCTTTTATTTTAGCTTCCCGTTCGAGGCTGGCGTCTCTGATGAGGTCATCCAGCGTTTCTTGCTTCAGTGCCAATGCACTTAGGCTTGTTGCCAGCCTGCTATCTTCTGCCGTTTTGGTGGCAATCTGCTGCTCTGTGGTTTTCAGTCGCTCGATGATGGGTCGCACGAGCTGAACCCGGTCGATTTGTTGCAATTTGTCCTCCCGATCGCGGGCTGCTTTTTTAGAATTTATTGCCTGCTCCAACTGCACACCGGCAGCCTCTGTACTTTCTTTCAGTTTCGACCATTGTTCATGCCAATCTATTTCTTTTTTCAAAGTCGAAATCTGGCCTTCTTTCATTTTGATCTCCACTTCCAGATCAGATTTTTCTTTTAGGAGCGCCTCTTGTACTTGGGGAGTCAGCGTCGCGATACCTTCGCGTTGCACATTCAATTCCCTGAGCTTTTGTTGGTGATCACGATGGTTTTCAAATACTTTTTTTGAAATTTCTGAATAAACATGTGTGCCGGTCAGTTTCTCGAGTAGAGAAGATTTTTCGTCCTTGCCGGCTTTGAGAAATGCGGTAAAATCGCCCTGAGCCAATAAAACTGAGCGGGTAAACTGTTCAAAGCTCAAACCTACCAAGCGTTCTATTTCCTCCAGCAATTCTGTTTTTTTCCGGGCAATCTTTGGTTTGCATCCAGATTGGTCAGGTTCATTTCATAGGGCTGAAGATTGCCTTCGGCTTTATTCCTGGCCCTTCTCACACTCCATCCCGAACGGTAAGCAACTCCATCGATGCCCACAAAATCTACCTCGGCATATCCGCTGGCTGTGCCGTCTCTCAATATACCCCGCACGTCGTCTTGTTTAATGGTGCTGCCTCTAACATCGGCGATATCAACCCCGTTTTCGGCATTTCTGTACCGCGGTGTGCGGGCATACAACGCGAGGCATAGGGCATCGAGAATGGTCGATTTTCCAGCTCCGGTGGGGCCTGTGATGGCAAAAATCCCGGCGGAACAAAGGGGCTCTTCCGCAAAATTTATCTTTGTGCTACCATCAAGCGATGCAAGGTTCTCTATTCTAATGGCCAATATTTTCATATTTCAATTTCATTTACCTGCTGTGCTACGTGCTGAAACAACTTCAACAGGTCTTCCGGTATCGGGCTGCCGTATTTCTTTTGATATACTTGATGCAAAATGTCCAATGGTTGCAGTTCGTTGAGCTGGGCTGGGCTAAGTGCATGCTGTTGTTCCGATGGAGAAGAAGCCGAACGGTAGCGCACATCTATTTTGGCAAGCCGTAGGTTTTTGCCCACTAATGCATTTTCGATTTTGTGTCGGATACCCGGCTCAGGACCTTCTGGTTGTACACGAACCTCGAGATAGGGGGCTGTATTTTTATCTCCTTCATGCGCAGGCAATTGTGCCAATGCATCAAGAGCCTCGTGTATAGCACAGTGCACGGGGGGTACCCGATAAAGCGGCACTGCCACCGGCACTTCGATGGATTTTAAGTTTGTCATCTTAGCGGCCTGTATGTCAAAGACGATAACCTGGTGTTTGTAATTGACTTCTGAAAAGACATGGGCAAAGGACTGCCGCAATACCGTATGTGTTCTTTGCCCCCAATGCGCTGGGCTTTGTGAATATGGCCAAGGGCCACATAGCTAATATTGTCGTCGAATGCCGCTGCTGAGATGCATTCTACACCACCCATGATCAGCCTTTCCGATTGATCCATATCACCAACTTCTGCTTGCTGGACATGAAGATGGCCCATCGCAATAATGGCCTGGGCGGCTTGTCTTTGGGAGGCGGCATAGGCATATGCCTCTTTGTAAAAGGCAGCTATACCTTCTGCGTAAGGTTGGTTGCAGTCCTGAATAACAGGGTAATCGCCCATGCGTAAAAAAGGCGCAGCAATGCACCATGCCAGAATGGCTCCGCTTGCATCCCTCAGGGGAATGGTGATTTTGGCATAATCAATGGCACCATGCACATCTTTTTCTACCAGGCCAATAATATGTATGTTGGAAGATTCCAGCAGTGGCTTGGGCGATTCCAGCCGCGACGCTGAATCGTGATTGCCCGCTGTCGCCACAATTTGAATATCCGGGTTTACCTTTAGCGCCTTATTCAGGAAAGAATAAAACATTTTTATCGATGCTGCTGAGGGATTGGACAAATCGAACACATCGCCACTAATCAGCAACACATCTACCTGCTCTTTGGCCAGGATGTCGGTTAGCCAATTCAAAAATTGCTGATGTTCAAAACTGCGGTCATATTCGTGGAAAAGCTGGCCAATATGCCAATCGGCCGTATGAAGTATCCTTAGCATTTCATTACTCATTTTTATTCTGATAAAGCTGCACAAGACGTTAGATTGGATGTCTGCCCAATTCGTCATTTTAACAGGGCGGGGTCGCGATGCTTCAGGCAGCTCTACCAAAAGTTAGCTTCGCAAATTACTTACTTATTGTTACCCATTAAAAAAAGTCAACAGCAATTTCTACTTGAAGTCCCAATCATTCGTCGGCTTATTTTTTTTTGAGTAAGATTTTTTTCACGCCGAGGTCGCGAAGGTTTCGCAGAGATCGCAGAGGGAATTGGATAATAGTTTACCTCTTTGTGTTCTTTGCGTGAGATTTTTTTCACACCGAGTAGAATTTTTTCACGCCGAGGACGCGAAGGTTTCGCAGAGATCGCAGAGGGAATTGGATAATAGTTTCCCTCTTTGCTTGAGACAGTAGGCCGAAAATGAAAGGCATCCGCCCCGTTATTGTTAGCGAAAAGTAAGCGAATTCGAAAAAATGGTGTCTGCACTGTGGTGTGAAGTGTTTTTTGTTTCACCTTTTTTGTTTTACTTTACTTCAATATTGTTGGTAAATGAAACCCCAAAAACTAAACACCGATCCCTATTCCGGCACATTTACTACTGGTACTGAAACCGGGCATGCCAAATCTTCTTTGCCCTCAGAACGAGAAATATGGATGGAATTTAAACATGGGTCTGATTCGGCTTTTACCTATATCTACCGGCAATATCTCCAAATTCTTTATAACTACGGAAGGCAAATCCTCAATAACGAGTCATTGCTACAAGATTGCATTCAGGACATGTTTATGGATATCATTAGAAACCGTAAGAACCTGGCCGATGTTCAATCCATCAAATTTTACCTCTTCACAGCATTGCGCCACAAGATTTTCAGGAAACTGAAAAAGGAAAAGAATACATGCCATAATCAGTTAGACGAAGCAATGGAAGCAGGATTTGAAATAATGAGCTCCCATGAAGCAAAAATGATTAACAACCAGCTCGATGAAGATAAACAAAGATTGCTCAACCTGGCTTGCGACAAACTGACCAAAAAGCAGCGCGAAGCTATTTTACTTTATTATTACGAAGGCTTCTCTTATCAACAAATCGCCCAAATCATGGGCATGAACAAAGTCAAATCAGTTCGTGTACTCATCTATCGCGCCATTGACGTATTGCATGGCCATTTGATCCTGGTCAAAGACCAATTATTGCTTTTTCTCGTCAGTCTGCTTGCCGCGACCAGATTTTAGTTAAATCCTCACCTCCTTTTGCTTTTCCCGAAAGGCTTTTATAAAAAAGTCAAAAAAATATGTAGCCACCTGTACATGCTATGACTCTATAGAGGTAAAGACAAACTACTAAGTCTAATGCAGGATCTTTTTCAAGACGAATTTTTTATTAAAATGGTCCAGAATCCCGATCAGGAGACCATTCATTACTGGGAGCGTTGGCTGTCGAAACATCCCGAAAGACGGGATGAATTTGAATTGGCCAGGCAAACCGTCAAATCAATGCAATACAAGCACCGGTATCAGATGCCTGCCCAGGACTATGACGATTTGTTCATAAAGTTGAGGTTATTCAAAAAGGAAACGGATCACGAATTGTCCAACATGTACCTGGACAGGCATAGGCGCATGAGACATCTTTTCCTGAAGGTTGCTGCTGTCATTACTTTTTTTCTCACCTTTTTATTTACTGTCTATTTTCTAGTCCCCTACCAGCCCGATGAAGAAGACAGTTTGGCACTAGCCATGGTGCACAAAGAGGTACCACCAGGTGCCAAAAGTACTTTCAGACTATCTGATGGCACCGTAGTGCGCCTAAATGCCGGCAGCAAGATCAGCTATCCCGCGCAGTTTGCCAGCCATGTGCGCGAGCTATCTCTGGAGGGAGAAGCGTATTTTGAAGTGGTAAAAGATTCGGAACGTCCATTCATCATCCATACAGGCGAGTTGCAGACAGCAGTATTGGGCACCTCATTCAATGTGCGCTACCTGGCCCGCGAAGAAAACATAGAGGTGGCTCTGGTGAGCGGTGTAGTGAAAATAAACGATGCGAAGGGTGCAGAATTACTGCTCAATCCAACAGAAATGGCCGTTTATTCCAGGAACAATCAAATCCTGACCAAGAAAAACTTCGATGCCAGACTAGTGACAGCTTGGAAAGACAACATTTTGCTTTTCGAAAAAGCAACACTTTCCGACATCATTACCCAGCTGGAAAATTGGTATGGGGTAGAAATAGAGGTGCAGCTAAACTCGCCAATCGTAGGCTTGTATAGTGGCGAATATATAGACAAATCGCTCGAAATAGTACTCGAAGGTATCGGATACGCTTCGGGATTTCAATTTAAAATTGATGGTAAACAAGTTAGAATCCAAAATTAATATGAAAATGAAAATGAACTCAAGCTAAAAAGCCGGTACAAGACCGGCTTTCCAGATCGAAGGTGTCGAATCTCGCAAATAAGTCACCCAAAAGATCTATTTAATTAGGTATAATTAAACACTTAAAACTATGAAAAATAAAGTACTAAGAAAAATCTTAGCCATGACTAAATTGGGCTTTTATGGCTTTATGTTACAGTGCTTTACCTTTGGCTTATTATTCGCTGCCGAAGGTATAGCTCAACAGCAAAGCATTTATGATGTGTACTTGTCCGTAGATATTAAAAACGGCAAGTTGGTCGATGCCTTCAAGGCTATCGAAGATAAAACGGGTTTCAACTTTTCATACAATGATGCCATCGTCAAGGCAAATGAAACCATCAATCTCAATGTCAATTCCGCTTCACTCGGAGATATTCTATCTGAGCTATCGAAAAACAGCAAGCTAAAATTCAGGAGGATCAATGAAAATATCCATGTAAGCTCACGGCAAATGTTCGAAAGGGCGGTACAGGAAGAGAGCACCTTGCTACAAGCCAGAACAGTGACAGGAAAGGTGACTTCATCTGAAGACAATAGTGGCTTACCAGGCGCCAATGTAATGGTAAAAGGCACCAGCCACGGTACAGTGACCGATGTGGATGGAAACTATAGCCTTGAAGTAGAAAGCGAATCGGCTGTCATAGTATTCAGCTCAGTTGGTTTTGTGCCCGAAGAGGTGGAAGTGGGCAACCGCTCTGTAATAGATTTGAGCATGGTGCCAGACATCACAGCGCTCGATGAAATCGTAGTGGTGGGTTATGGTACCCAGCAACGTGGCGATCTTACCGGTTCGGTATCGTCAGTCAAAGGCGACGCCATCAGAAACGTACCTGCACGCAACCTCGCCGAGGCCATTCAGGGCAGGGTAGCCGGAGTACAGATTACTGAATCGGGAGGAAAACCCGGTAGTGGTTCAGAGATTATTATCCGTGGGGCAGGTTCTATAAATGGAACACCGCCGCTATATATTGTAGATGGTATCAGAATCGGTGCCGGCAACAACTTCAACCTGCAGGATATCGAGTCGGTAGAAGTAATGAAAGATGCAAGTGCTGCAGCAATCTATGGAGCACAAGCAGCTGGAGGTGTGATTTTGATTACCACTAAAAGGGGCAAGAAATCTGAAAAGATAAATGTGAACATCAATGCGCGCTACGGTTTCAGAAATGCCACCGGTCTTCACGAACTTTTGGGAACTACAGACTACATCACCGCCAAAAGGGCCATTGGAGCAAATGATCCACTTTGGGACAATCCCTCGCAATTGCCAAACACAGACTGGGAAGATGCCTTGTTTCGTACCGGAAAAGAACAAAACTACAATGTGTCACTGGCGGGTGGCGGAAACAAAGCCAATTACTATTTGGGTTTCAACTATCAGCGTGAAGACGGAATCATCATCAACAATTACTTCCAGCGATTCAACCTCAGGTTGAACTCCGATTATGACCTGAGTGACCGCATATCTGTTGGTGAAAGTATTATGATCTGGAAAACCAATGAAAACCCCGCAGCAGGGGGTGAAGGAGAACCATTTCGAAGCACCCCGACTATGCTCATTAAGAATGCTGATGATCCTGCTACCGAAATTGGCGACTGGGCCAAAAACCCGTCAGGATTTTCCGGGGGCAATCCTGTGGCCAATCAATACATTAATATCAGGGATATTGACAACTATGGGCTGGAGGGAAGTGTGTACCTCAATTGGTCAATCATCGATGGCCTCGATTTCAGAACTACCTTAGGAGGTCAGTTGACCAATGCCGACGATTATCACTTTACCCAAAGCGCAGACTGGGGCAGCACTACCCAGGCCAAACAAATGACCAAAGAACTAAAAAACTGGCAGCAATACACCTCCAACTTTGTACTGACCTACCAAAAGTCATTTGGGAAAAGCAACCTTAAGGTGATGGGAGGTTTCGAAGCCATTAAAGCAACCAGCAACAGAATATGGGGCAAAGCAGGGCAATTCCCAACCGTAATTGCTGAGTCTTTTGACATTAAACTGGATGCAAGTCCGGAATTGAAGGGCGGACCTGGCAATGGTCGTTTTGAATCTATTTTTGGAAGACTCAACTACGATTACAATGGCAAATACCTGCTGCAAGCCACCATTAGACGCGATGGATCAGATAAATTTGGCCCCGAAAACAAATGGGGAACATTTCCTTCCCTGTCGTTAGGCTGGAAACTGAGCGAAGAGGATTTTATGAGTGGGCTTGACGTGGTCAATAACCTGAAGCTAAGGGCGAGTTATGGCGTATTGGGCAATGATAATATTGGCCAGTTTGCCTACGAGCCTGCGTTTGCCAAAATCAATGTGCACAGCTACGACGATGCGGGAGAGTTGGCCGGATATTCAAGCATCAAATTCCCAAATGAGGCCATCAAGTGGGAAGAAATCACAACCACCGATATAGGAGTGGACTTCACTTTTATGGAAAGAGCCTTTGATTTTACTTTCGACTGGTACAACAAGGTAACTACAGATATGTTGTACAATGTGAACATTCCGCTCACCTCGGGTTATGGCAAACACAATGACAAGCCCAGCCAGGTGCCTGTTAATATTGGGGAAATCAAAAACACAGGAATAGAATTTACACTCAATTACAACAAGCAAATTGGAGAGATTGATTTCAATATTGGTGGCAATGCAAGCTTTAATACCAACAAGGTAATAGACCTTGGCGAAGGCAATGTGCCCATCAACGATGGCAGTGCAGGCATGGCCTACAGCGGCAATTTTTCGCGCACCGAAAATGACTACCCCATGGGCTCATTTTATGGATACAACGTGCTGGGAATATTCGCTACCGATGCTGAAGTAGAAGCGCTAAATGATGGTGCCCCAGGTGGATTTTATCAAAACAGCCTGACAGGTGCAGGCGATCTGTACTATGAAGATATCAGTGGCGATGGTAAGATAAATGCAGATGATCGCACCTTTATAGGAAATCCATGGCCCAAGGCAATTTATGGCCTCAATCTCGGAATGAGTTTCAAAGGCATCGAACTCAGCATGCTATTTTCTGGTGCAGCAGGGGTTGATTTGTACAATGGCAATTTGGCCTACACGCAGACGATCTACGGAGATTATAATACCACCGCAGACTTTTTCAATGCCTCATTCTATGGAAATAATGGCCTCACCGATCAGCCAAGGGTAGGGGTTGTTGATGGTACAGGCAAGTTTGTTAGAGATCCCAACGGCAATTTTAACAACCCTTCTTCTTATTTTATAGAAGATGGCAGCTATGTGAAATTGAAAAACCTTCAGATTGCCTATAATGTGCCTCAAAGCATCGTTTCTAACATTAATATGTCCACCATCAGGATATACTTCACCGGACAAAACATCTTTACCATCACCAATTATTCAGGAAGAGATCCTGAAATCGCAGGTGGTATTAAAAGCAGGGGCATCGATTACTTTGGCTCTTATCCACATACCAGATTGTACTCTTTCGGGATAGAATTGGGATTTTAAGTTTTAGTAACTCAAAATGATAATAACAATGAAAAAGATAATAAGATTGTTCACCCTGGTATTGGCCTTAGGGATAGCCTCCTGCAGCGAAGACTACCTTGAAATATCAGATGCGAATGTGCTTTCAACTTCGCAGTTCCCAACCAGCCTTTCGCATATGGAATTGTTGTTGAACGCGATATATGCCAATCAACATTCACAAGGATTGTACGGTATGAGTTATTTAGGCATGACCATATATTCCCTTGGCAACATCCAGAATATGGGCTGGAGAAACGACGACTTCAGAAATCAGATGATCACCCATGAAGTAAAATCAGGCAATGCATACCTTAACGAAGCCTGGAGAGACTTATTCAGAGGGGTGCAGCAATGCAATACCTTTCTCGACAGGGCGCCCACCATCAGGGAATCGCTGACCTCAGATGCCGACAAGGCCAAGCTCAACAGGCTGGAAGGCGAGGTATATTTTATGCGGGCTTGGCACTACTTTATGGCCGAGGCGCTATTTGGCGAATCGCCAATACATGGTGGCGCAGGTGACAATAAGCTGGGCATGCCCATTATTACCGAACCCGCGGGGTCTTTTGATGAAATGCGCGTAAGCAGGGCTACCGTCAGGGAAACATGGGATTTTATAATCTCCGACCTGAAAGAGGCACAAAAATTATTGGCCGAGGCTGCCGATGAAAAAAGGGTGACCAAATGGGCGGTACAGTCATTTCTGGGCAAAGTGTACGTTTACACCGAGGATTGGGTCAATGCCAGAACCGCGCTAAAAGATGTGATCGACAACAGTGGCAAATCGCTCGTTGATTTCGCCACCTATCAGAAAATGTTCTATGGCAGCACCAATGAACACAATACGGAGTCCATCTTTGAGATCAGCCTGAAAGCCAAACCCGGCGAAGGTTGGGGGTCGTGGGGAGAGTCAGTTGGTACCAACTCAGCGATGGTGTTTGCACCGACTTTCCTGGCATCCAATGGCAACAGATCTTCTACAGGTTGGGGCAACTCCTTTCCGGCAGATGAAAACCTGCAACGCTTTGGATTTAGCCTACCGGCGCCAACCTGGCAAGACAATCCATCATATGATCCGGACGAAAAATCTGGCATGGACAATTATGAGGAAATGCCAGACCCTGCTTTCCTTGCTAACAGCAGAAACCTGCGAAGTAACCAATTGGCAGACCCAAGATTGTGGGTTTCTACCAGACAGGTATTTGAAGACAGCACCAGGGTAGATGGCAGCTGGTTCAGGATATGGCCACAGCACGAAACAGCCTGGGACGAAATAGACGGTAAAAAACATGCCTGGAGTTTCAATAAGTATGTGAACAAAACCAAATCGGAATACAATGACAACGTACAAAATGGCAACAATATGTACTGGATCAGATTGGCTGATGTATATTTGCTCTATGCCGAAGCCATGGCGAATGCCGGAGGAGACAATGCTGTCGCCCTGGAATACATCAACAAAGTACACCGCCGCGCCTATGGCTTGCCGGTAGATGTACCATGGCGATGGACTACACCAGTCTGACCGATGCGACTTTAGCCTCCGATCCGGTGTTGATGAACAATCCGCTGCGATACGAACGCTATGTCGAATTGTTTGCTGAAGGAAGCTGGTGGTTTGACGTTTGCCGATGGAAGGCTGGTGCAGCAGAAGCAGCATTCCATCAAACGACCAGCGTAGGACAAATCATTTGGAACGAGGACATCGACTATGCCATGCCAATTCCTGTTTCAGAAATTGAGTCGAATCCAAATATGCAACAGAACTTTGGCTACTAGTCAATTTGTTTTATACTGAAGTATCATTTGCATCCAAAGGATCAATAGTATGAAAAGGGAGGAAGGTAAGATATCAACAAGCCGGAGCATTATCTATAAAATTCTGGCAATGAGTTTGGCCTTCCTCCTTCTTTTTTTAGTTGAAATATCGCTCCGGGTTCTCCATGTAGGCGAAGATTATGCTGTTTTTATGGAAGACCCTACCGGGCAGTTCAAACAGCTCAATCCCAAAGTTTCTGAAAAATACTTCCTCGACCAGGACAATGCGACTCAGGGATTTACAGAAATTTTTAGAAAACAAAAAACAAAGGTACCTTCCGTATTTTTGTCATGGGCGCCTCTACAGCAGTAGGGTTCCCCTATTTTCACAATGGATCCTTCCATCGCATGCTTCAATACAGGCTACAGCATACTTTTCCCTACGCCGATATTGAAGTGATCAACACCGGGCTTACCGCGATCAATTCCTTTACCCTGGTAGATTTTGCCAAAGCCATAGTCAGAGAATCACCCGATGCCATTATCATGTACGCCGGTCACAATGAATACTATGGCACCCTCGGCGTTGGTTCTAACAGCAAGCTGGCCAATGCTCCATGGATGGTTCGCACCTTGCTCAAAGCGCGTGATCTCAGAATTGTGCAGTTTACGCTGCATTTAGGGCAAATATTTAAAGGAAAAGCGTCAAAGGTCGATCTCAGTGAAACGCTCATGCAGCGAATGGCTCAAGATCAGCGCATTTTATACGGTTCAAAAAAATATACTCAGGGAATAAAACAGTTTGAGGACAATCTCGACTTGATTCTGAAACAGTTTAATAAAAAGCGCATCCCGGTGTTTTTGGCCACGCTGGTCAGCAATCTCAAAGACCAGCCTCCTATGCTGGCAAGTCAGCAAACTGCAAGTCACCATGATAAAAACGTACTTGCCTCTCTGGTTGCTCAAGATACCGCCAAGGCCATAGCACTTTTACAAAAAGCAATAGCCGCAGATGAAACAAATGCGGTCAATCATTATAAATTGGCTCAACTCCTTGCTGACCGAGGCCATTTGACAGAGGCCAGGGTTCATTATGTAGCGGCAAAAGAATATGATCCCTTGCGATTCAGGGCTCCGGAGGCCATCAATGAAATCATAAAGAAAAAAGTGGAGAAATGGGATAATGTGCGTCTGGTGGATATCCAGGAAATATTTAACCAAAAATCCGAAGGCGGTATTCCGGGCAACAACCTGTTTTTAGAGCATTTGCACCCCAATGCCCATGGGTATTACCAAATTGCAGAGGCATTTGCCTGCTCCTTGCACGATGCCAAAATGATCGCCAGTGAATGGCCTATTGCCACATCCCATGAAGGTGATTTTTCCGATTCCGAAACTTTTTGGAATAAAATACCTTTCACCAGGGTCGATTCGCTTTACGGCCTATATCAGACCTGGATGCTGAAAGAACAATGGCCCTTTAACCAGCCCATGCCGCCTGCCGAAGATCGCGACCGCACCTTTGAAGAAAAAATAGCTGGCGGTCTGAGCGTTAAAACTATTGAATGGGGGGAGGGAATGAATGCCATGTACGAGCACTATCTCAAAAGCGGCGATCTGGATGAAGCCATGAAAATCACCGAATCCCTCATTCTTGAATTCCCCTTCGACATGCGTCTCTATGATCGCGTTGGTTCGCTTAGCGAAAAAATAGGTAATACTGAGCGGGCATTTTTTTATTATAAAAAGGCATTCGACATACAACCCTCTGGCAAGTGGGCAGAAAAGGTCTTTATCACAGGGCTCAAACTCGACAAATCTGAAGAAGTAGTGAAGTATATGGAATTTGCCATTAAAAACAATAATGGAAGGTGGATTTTAGACCACTTCTGGGGCTGGTGGCAGAAATAAACAAGCTCAAATCGCTCTTGCAAAGTGATAGTGCCAATACCAGCTACCTCAATCAAATCGCAATCAACTATCTTCAAATGGGCAACCAGCCAGGTGCTGCCCTGTACCTGCACAGGTCTCTGGCGGTAGAAGCCGACAATAACATTGCCAAAGGACTAAAAGAGGAATATCAGCTATGAAAGCATGGTGGGAAAGCATAAGCCGACGGCAAAACATGGAGGTAGGGGTGCTTTTTGCCTTGGTTGTTTTACTTATTGGTGGTACAGATGAAGCCTGGCGCTGGGTGGCCATAGGCGCTTTGGCTGTCGTGTTGGTTTGGCCTGTGCTTTTCAAACCCATAACTTTTGTCTGGTTTGCATTTGCGCGCATGCTCAGTATGGTGTTTTCTAAGGTCATGCTCAGCATTATCTATTTTCTTTTTATAGTACCGGTAGGGCTGGTGCGCAAATGGGTGGGAAAGGATAATTTGAAGTTGAAAGGCTTTAAACTCGACCGGAGGTCTGTTTTTCAGTCAAGAGAACATCGCTTTGAGCCTGAAGATTTTACACATACATTTTAGCCTAAAATTGAAGCTATGAAATCATTTTTACTAGAATTTTGGCAGTTTATCAAAACACGCAAATTGTACTGGATGATGCCATTGATTATTGTTTTGTTGCTGTTAGGAAGTTTACTGCTCTTCTCCACTGGTTCGGCCTTGGCTCCGTTCATATACTCTATTTTTTAGAAGTTGAAATTTATACTTGGAATATCCGCCTTTTATCACGATAGCGCTGCGGCCTTGCTTGTCGATGGGCAAGTGGTAGCTGCTGCCCATGAAGAGCGCTTTAGCCGAATAAAGCACGATCCCGGATTTCCTTCGGCCGCCATCCGTTTTGTATTGGAAGAAGCCTGTATTGAGCTTCAGGATGTATCTTCGATCGTCTTTTACGATAAACCCTTGCTTAAATTTGAGCGCTTGCTGGAAACGTACCATGCCTTTGCTCCCAGAGGTTTGCGCAGCTTTCTAAACGCCATTCCGGTTTGGATCAACGAAAAGGTGTTTTTTCGGCGGATGATCAAAAAGGAGCTGGACAAAATTGGCAATATCTCATGCGAAATCTTTTTTTGCGAACACCATCTTTCTCATGCTGCAAGTGCTTTTTTTCCTTCGCCATTTGCCGAAGCAGCCATCCTCACCATAGACGGGGTGGGGGAATGGGCCACCAGTACCATTGGCCTGGGACACGGTAAGGATATTAGTGTACTCAGGCAACTCAACTTCCCGCATTCTCCCGGCTTGTTGTATTCCGCTTTTACCTACTTCCTGGGCTTTAGAGTGAACAGCGGGGAGTACAAACTGATGGGCCTGGCACCTTATGGCCACGCCGATTCGCAAGCATACATAAGTTATAAAAAAGCCATTGAGGAAACCCTGGTCGATATCAGACCCGATGGCTCCATCTTGCTCAATATGGATTATTTCCACTTTGCGACCGGTCTTACCATGATTTATGACAAAAAATGGGAACAGCTATTCGGATTCAGTAGGCGGGAACCCGAAGCACGACTTGAAGCAAGGCATGCTACCCTGGCGCGTGCGATTCAGCATATCACAGAGGAGATAGTATTAAAAATGGCGCAAACCGCAAAGCAACTCACCCACAGCGATTGCCTTGTAATGGCAGGCGGTGTGGCGCTCAATTGTGTCGCCAACAACGCTCTGCGCAAAGCTTCTATATTCAATAACATCTGGGTACAGCCTGCCGCCGGCGATGCAGGAGGTGCCCTTGGTGCTGCACTCGCCACCTGGTTTATCCATCACCAACAGAATCGGGAAGCATCAACCAGCGTTTTTAAAGCCGACCTTGGCCCGGGCTACCATCAGCGACAGATCAAAGCTACTCTTGACAGGTACCACGCATCATATTCTTTTTTTGCAGATACAAATGAGTTGTTGCCTCTTGTCGCTCAATTGATAGATCAGGGCAATGTCATTGGATGGTTTCAGGGCAGAATGGAGTTTGGTCCACGAGCACTGGGTTTTCGAAGTATTTTGGCCGACCCGCGAAATAGCGAAATGCAAAAGCGACTAAACCTGAAAATAAAATTCCGTGAAGGGTTTAGGCCTTTTGCGCCTGTAATGCTCGAAGCAGAAGCGACTGAATTTTTTGAACATGGAGGTGCTTCGCCGTATATGTTGTTTGTAGATACGCTCAAACCTGAATTTCGAGTTGCATACCCGGACGAAAGCCATACCTGGGGTCTCGATCATACCTTGTACTTCGAAAGGTCGCAGTTTCCAGCCATTACGCATATCGACTATACGGCCCGCATTCAGACGGTCAATCATGCTCAAAATCCACTTTTGCATGAGTTGCTACTTCATTTCAAAAAGCTGTCAGGTACTGGTATGTTGATCAATACCAGCTTCAATGTACGAGGCGAACCGATAGTGTGTACGCCATCCGATGCCTACAAATGCTTCTTACGGACAGATATGAACTACCTTGTTATAGGCAATTTTCTGCTGCAACGCACAGACCAAGATCAAAAACTGATGAACGAATGGAAAAAAATAAAAATGCATGATGACTGAGCTGTTCCTGGCACATGGAGGGTCCCTTCCCGGCGGGGTGATTCAGCACAAACGGGAAATGATGGACATTTCGTGCCTTTTTCCCTCCCTCAGGCAGCCATAGAATTCCTTTAAATGCTTTCAAACCTAAAATTAAAACCAATGAAAAACACAAAAACGATTCATGTACACTTACTGGTGCTCAGCATGCTACTCGCTTCGTGCACAAAAGACCAAACACCAGTTAAAGTCATTCTAACCCCCGGAACAGACCTGGTGGTCACCACCAATGTGCAGCATGCCATTGATTCTTGTGAGCAATCAGGAGGTGGAACGGTCTATTTCCCAAAAGGCAAATACGTTACCGGAGGCCTGCACATGAAGAGCAATGTGACGCTGGAATTTGAAGAAGGCGCCTTATTAGAAGGCAGCAGCAATCTGGAAGACTATGGCGAGTGGAAGTGGACCAATGCAGTGATCATGGGTGAAGGCCTGAAAAACATCAGGATTATCGGCAAAGGTCTTTTGGACGGAATTGATCTGAAAAACCCGGCTGGCGAGGCCGGATTTCGGGGCCCGCATTTCATACGCTTTACCAATTGCGATAGCATAGAGATTAGAGACATCACCATTACCCGGTCGGCCAACTGGGCGATGAACTTTCGTCATTGCTCCAATGGAGCGGTGGTGAATGTAAAGGTGAGGGGAGGCCACGATGCCCTCCATACCCGCTGGTGCAACGATTTTTATGTCGAGGGATGTGACTTCCGCACAGGCGATGATTGCTTTGCCGGCAATGACAACCAGAACTTTCTCATAGAAAACTGCAAGGTGAACTCTTCGTGCAACGGATTCAGGTTTGGAGGTCAAAATATCGTGATTCGCAATGTTCACATCTGGGGACCGGGGGAATTTAAGCACATCATACAAAACCGGTACAATACCCTTTCGGCCTTTACCCATTTCTCCCCAAAAGACGAAAATCCAAAGTCGGTAAGTGGCAACTGGCTTTTGGAAGATATTGTTATCGAGGGGGTGGACAATGCCTTCAACTACAATTTCAAAGATGGGCTGTGGCAAACCGGACAGCCGGCCACGGATATGGTGTTTAAAAATCTCACGGTCAGAAATGTGAAAAAGGCTTTCAATATCCTCGGGGATAGCGCCAGGCAGTTTAGCCTCGTCATTCGCCATGCCATTTTGGATGAACGCGATACCACCAGTTTCACGCAAATGCACTTTGAGGGTCGGGAGGTAGAAGTACCGGCGTTTTTTAATATCCGCAATTTTGACCATCTGGTGCTGGACAGTGTGATTTTTCATGTCAATGGCGATACGCCCAAATTATACGCCCGAGATGGCAACGAACTGGAGATAAAAAACCGAAGTACAAATGGTGGGGGCAGTACATCAGTTAACTACGACATAGCAAATGTGGAACGCGTAGCGCTAAAGTAGCAACAGCGGTTTTTTGATTTTAATTTTAGCACATCTTAGCAAATGTGTTCGGTTTTTATTGCGCTTATAATCTGTACATATGAGAAAGGTGAATTTTTTAATTTTTATAATACTGAGTTTGGCGGTGGTGCCCGGGTATACTCAAAAGGTTTTTCACTATGTCGATCCTTTTATTGGCACTGAAGGCGAAGGAAATGTATTTCCCGGGGCGGCGCTACCCTTTGGAATGGTAAAGTTGGGTCCAGACTGCAAAGGGCATAGCAATTCCGGCTACATCTCCGGCGGGCAGATCGAGGGCTTCAGCCATACCCATGTGTCGGGCACCGGTGGAGGAGCCAAGTACGGCAACATCATGGTGAGCCCACAAGTCGGTGAGATCAACTTTGTAAATGAAAGCAGCCCATTCTCGCACGAATTTGCATCTGCCGGATATTATACCGCCTTTTTGGACAAGCCAAAAGTGAAGGCAGAACTCACCGTTGCAGACAAGGTGGGTTTTCATCAATATACATTTCCACCATCTACAGCTTCGTCCATTTTAATTGATGCCGGACACTTTCTGTTTTTTGGCCATCAGTGGGGCGAGGCACAGGAACTGGTAGGTTCTGAAGTGAGGGTGCTATCCGATACGGAAGTGGAGGGATACAACCGTGTGCGACACGGATGGAATTTTGGAGATGCATATACGGTGTTCTTTTATGCAAAACTTGATAAGAAAGCAGCAAAAATCCTTACCTGGAAGGGCGAAAGGCGGTATACCGATCAATGGGTTCAGCCTGATTCTGGAGAAAAAACCGGTGCCGCGTTTACCTTCGAAACCAAGGCAGATGAGCAGATAAGAGTAAAAGTCGGCATTTCGTTTATTAGCACCGCAAAAGCACGGGAGAACCTCGAAAGCAATTTGCCTCATTGGGATTTTGAGCAAACAAAAAATGAAGCCGCTGACAGATGGAATTCCCTCTTGTCGAAAATAGAAATTTCGGGCAGCGAAACACAAAAAAAGGTGTTTTACACCAGCATGTACCATGCCTACCTGATGCCGGTAGAGCGCAATGGCGAAAATCCAAAATGGACTTCCGGAGCGCCTCATTACGACGATTTCTATGCCATATGGGATACCTACCGCACACCACATCCGCTCATGACCATCCTCACTCCCGATCGGCAGGTGGATATGATTAATGCCCTGCTGGATATTTACCAGCATGAAGGCTACATGCCCGATGCACGAAGTGGCAATGACAATGGCCGAACCCAGGGAGGCTCCGATGCGGATATTCTTATCTACGATGCGTATGCGAAAGGCCTCAAAGGAATAGACTATGAACTGGCATTGGAGTCGATGATAAAAAATGCGACTGTGGCACCGGGCGATGATGAGCGCAAGGAAGGCAGGGGCGGATTGGCTGATTACAACAAATTGGGATATATCTCGACAGATTACGAAAGGGCCGGATCGCGTACTTTAGAGTTTGCCTATTGCGATTTTGCCCTTGCCAATATGGCCAAAGCATTAGGCCGCGATGATCTCTACCAAAAGTACATCAAGGGAGCGGGCAATTGGAAAAACCTGTGGGACAGCGAGTATGAGTCGCATGGAGTGCGGGGGTTTATCATGCCAAAAAGAGCAAATGGACAATGGCACAAAGATCTGTCCGTACAACATCGCGCTGCCGATGGCGGGGAAGTAGAGCTATTTGATGAGTTTACGTTTGGCTATTGGGAAGCATTTTTTTACGAAAGCAACTCCTGGGAATATTCCCTCTTTGTGCCCCATGATGTGGAAGGCCTCATGAGGGCTTGCGGAGGGCGCGAAGCTTTCGTACACCGGCTCGATACCTTCTTCAATAACAATTTTTTTCAAGTCAGCAATGAGCCAGGTTTTCTCACGCCATATTTATATAGCTGGGCAGGCAGGCAGGACAAAACGGCACACCGCATCAGAGAGATACTGAATAACAATTACCATGCGCACCGGGCCGGCATACCCGGCAATGACGACTCAGGATCGATGGGTGCCTGGTATGTATTCAACAGCATGGGATTTTATCCCAATGCCGGACAGAATGTTTACCTCATCGGATCACCGCTATTTGAGCATACGACGATACACCTCCCCAATGGAAATTCGTTTGACATTGAAGCTAAAAAGCTGAGCGATCGCAATATCTATGTTCAGTCGGCTACGCTCAATGGTGTATCTCTGGACAAAGCCTGGTTTCAACACGAAAATATCGCCAATGGGGGCAAACTGATTCTGTTCATGGGCAGCAAGCCGACAGATTGGGGCAGCACGAGTCCTCCTCCATCATTGACAAAATAGTTTAATTGTGCTACTCCATGTACAACCAGCACGAAGCGTTACGTGCTTTTTGGCATGCTCCGGGCATTTCCTGACCTGTGGCATCAATAGCCTAAATCGCAAAATTTGCAATTAAACGCTTGAATGTATATTGACATCCATAGACCGTATGGAATTAATCCCGACTCAACGTGTATCTTTGATTTTAAGTTTTTACGTCAGGTTTAAAATGCAGGTTAAAATGAAAATGAAATTGATGTTAGCGGCAACCATATTGTTGATGGTGCCCATGCTTGTTGTTGCTCAACCATCATCCGATCGGTTCGAAATTGAAATATCGGCTTTCGAACAGCTCGATGATAGTATCTCTTATACCGATAATGCCATCCTCTTTGTAGGTAGTTCAAGCATTAGAATGTGGCGAACATTGGCCGAAGATATGGCACCCATGCCGGTAATTAACCGGGGTTTTGGCGGATCGACAATTCCCGAAGTCACCAAATATGCCGACAGGATCATCTCGGTTCATCAACCTGAAATGCTGGTGTTATATGCCGGTGAAAACGATTTGGCCAACGATACTGCTACAGCGGAGGATGCTTTAGGTCATTTCAAAGATTTTTATTCTTATATGAATAAAAACCTGCCTGAGACCAGCGTTTTTTTTCTTTCCATTAAGCCCTCTGTAGCGAGGAAAAAATTTTGGCCCAAGATGCACAAAGCCAATACAAAAATAAGGAGATTCATCGACAAGAAACCCAACTTTTACTTTGTGGACGTGGCCTCGCCTATGCTCGATGACGAGGGTAACGCCTTAAAGGACATCTTTATCGAAGACCAGTTGCACATGAATGCCAAAGGCTACAGCCTATGGACAGCAACACTGAAACCGGTATTGAGGAAACACTATGAAGATTGAATCGGGGATCGGGAAATAGCCCACAAACCCAGGAAGGTGAGCAATCCATTGAGGATTAGTATTTCAAATCCAAACCTATATCCGCCCAGCCAGGCTTCCGAATTGAGATTGATCAGGTAGGAAATAACCGGGGAAATGAAACACACCCATGGAGCCCACTGGTCTTTTATCGCCTTTTTCGTCAGCATGCCAAAGGAAAATAAGCCAAGCAATGGCCCATAGGTATAGCCTGCCGCTTTGAACAGTGAGGTGATGACGCTGTCGTCATTGATCATACTGAACAACATAATGACACCAAAAATCAGTATGGAAAAACCAATGTGTACTTTGACGCGCGTATCGTGCTTTTGTTTTTCTTCCATCCGGTCATCAAAGTTGAGGAAATCGACACAAAAGGAAGTCGTGAGTGCCGTTAGTGCCGAGTCGGCACTGCTATAAGCGGCTGCCACTATGCCGAGGATAAACAAAACGCCCACCGTCACAGAGAAGTGATTCAGTGCCAGCAAGGGAAAGAGATCGTCTGTCCTGCCGGGAATGCCGACTCCATGGTTTTCGGAATACAGATAAAGCAAGGCGCCGAGCGTAAGAAACAGCACATTGGCCAGTACCAAAATGATGCTGAACCAAAACATATTTTTTTGTGCGTCACGGATATTGCGACATGTGAGGTTTTTTTGCATCATGTCCTGATCCAATCCGGTCATCACTATGGTGATAAAAGCTCCGGCCAAAAACTGCTTGAAAAAATTTCGTTCTGCCTTCCAATCCCATTCAAATACATTAGCATATTTGCTTTCGGCAATTACGCCGGGAATATCGATAATGCCCATCTCCATCGACTGCAATATAATGATGATGCTGACCACCACCGCCACCAGCATAAACAGCGTTTGCAAAGTGTCTGTCCACACTATGGTCTTGATACCACCTTTGTAGGTATAAACCCAGATGAGGAGAATAGTAATGAGCACCGTCACCCAAAAAGGCACACCCCAAGCCCGGAATATAGCGATTTGCAGTACACCGGCTACCAGAAATAGCCTAAAAGCCGAGCCGACGGTACGGGAAAGTAAAAAGAAAAAAGCTCCGGTTTTATAAGACCAAAAACCAAAGCGCCCCAGCAGGTAGCCATAAATGGTGACGAGGTTGAGCCGGTAGTACAGGGGCATCAGAATGGTGGCGATTACCACGTATCCTGCCAGATAGCCAAACACCATTTGCAGATACTCAAAATTGCTATTGCCCACCTCGCCCGGTACTGAGATAAAGGTGATCCCCGAAAGAGACGCTCCGATCATACCAAAAGCGACTACAAACCAGGGTGACTGTCTGTTGGCCGTAAAAAACACCTGCGTATTGGCATGTCGTGAGGTAAGGCGGCCAATGACAATAAGCAAAATAAAATAGAGGGCAATGATGGTAAAAACTAATTCTGGCGTCATTAGATCTTTGTCTGACTTCAAAAATGATTATTTTTTTTTAATTTTGTGACAAATTGATGGATATGAAAATGAGCTATCAAGAAAAAGAAGATTTTGCCTTACTGGAGGCAGTTATCACCGAAGACGAAAAAGATCTGGTGGTTTACAACGATGATTTCAATACGTTCGACCATGTAATCCACACCCTCATCAAAGTGTGCAGACATACAGCAGAACAAGCAGAACAGTGTGCATACATTGTACATTATAAAGGCAAATGCGCTGTAAAAAAGGGAACTTTTGAAGAATTGAAGCCTATGAAAGAGTCGATTTGCGAAGCTGGCATAGATGCCAAAATCCACTAGTTTTCTGGCCGGTCAGAAGAAGGTATAGTTGACGAAGCGCATGCTACGCCGCAGCGCCCCAATGCAACATCAGGAGAGTGAAGATGCATATTGCGCTTGTCGAAGATGAAAATGCATTAAAATCCACTTAAATTATCTCTCTGTGTCGTGTACCTAAAACGCATGGCTAACAGGCGAATCTGACATAAACCGATGTTGATGGCGAATCAATCATTACTTTTTTCGGGTGTCAATCTTTGCCAATGGTTCTAGACACGATAGCCTGCGCATGGTAAAATTGAGTTGTTGTGAAGATCATCCGCAATACCAGCATGTGCAATCATTGCGATAAAAAACATCCATCGCTGTTGTAACCCTGATGCACGATATTTTTTTAGAATAAATTTGTTTTTGACAAATCAGATCGCCTTTTCTTATTAATTTTGCGCCCGAATCAATAATTCCTAAACAAAAAATAAACATGAGTAACCTATCCAACAGACTCAATGCACTGGCAGAATCAGCAACTATTGCCATGGCACAAAAAGCCAGGGAGTTCAAATCCCGGGGCATCAACGTCATTAGTTTAAGCCTGGGCGAGCCCGATTTCAAAACTCCAAAGCACATTCAGGAGGCAGCCAAAAAAGCCATTGACGAAGGTTTATTTTTTTCGTATCCTCCGGTACCGGGCTATCCGGAACTGAGAAAGGGAATTGCCGAAAAACTTCAAAAAGAGAACGGCCTCACCTGCACCGAAAACAACATAGTGGTATCGGCAGGAGCAAAGCACTCCATCTCCAATGTATTTCTCACCATTTTAAATCCTGGTGACGAAGTCATCATTTATGCGCCATATTGGGTAAGCTATGTGGACATGGTAAAACTGGCCGAAGGTGTGCCGGTGATCATTGAAGGTACCATAGAGCAAAATTTTAAGGCTTCTGCCGCGCAATTGGAAAAAGCAATTACCCCCAAGACCAAAGCCATCATTTATTCTTCTCCCTGCAATCCCAGCGGCGCCGTATTTAGCAAAGATGAACTGAAAGAAATCGCCGACGTGGTGCTGAAGCACAAAGACATACTGGTAATCGCCGATGAGATATACGAATACATCAATTTCAGCGGCGAGCATGCGAGCATCGGAGCATTCCCGGGCATGGCAGAGCGTACCATCACGGTCAACGGTTTTTCTAAAGGCCATGCGATGACGGGCTGGAGGGTAGGCTACATCTGCGGACCCGAGTGGCTGGCCAAAGGCGTGAATAAGCTGCAAGGTCAGACCACATCAGGTATTTCATCTATCGCACAGCGTGCTGCCCTGGCTGCTGTAGATGGCGATATGCAACCAACCAAAGATATGGCCGCTGCCTACAAGCGACGTAGGCAACTGGTGCTGGATGCATTGGAGCAAATCCCCAATGTAGTGTCCAACAAGCCCGAGGGAGCATTTTACGTATTTCCCGACATCAGCTATTTCTTTGGCAAAGGCGACGGCGAAATGACCATCAACAACTCAGACGATATGGCTTTGTACCTGCTGAGCAAAGGTCATGTATCGGTAGTCGGTGGCGAAGCTTTTGGTTCACCTAATTGTATCAGAATATCATATGCCGCTTCAGACGAGGATTTGAAACAAGCACTGGTTCAGATCAAAGAAGCATTGGCGCAATTAAAATAAGCAGATTTGAATTCACTAGATGATATCTTCGACAAATTCTCAGGGCTCAAAGCCCTGATTGTCGGGGATGTAATGATAGACTCCTACCTTTGGGGCAAAGTTGAGCGTATTTCGCCCGAAGCTCCTGTGCCGATCATCTCTATTACCAACAAAGAAATAAGGCTGGGAGGAGCCGCCAATGTAGCCAAAAACATAGCTGCACTGGGCGCAAAGCCACTTTTGTGCTCCGTTATTGGCGATGATCAGGACGGAAGAGCCCTGCTGGATATAATGGACTCCCGGGCAATGGATACCCGGGGCATCTGGCAAAGCAAAGATCGCATCACTACCGTAAAAGAGCGCATGCTCTCCAGCTCACAGCAGTTGCTTCGCATCGATAAAGAAACCACCAAGCCGCTCGATAAAAAAGACAAGGCTGCCCTGCTCAAACGGGCCGAGGTGTTGATCAAGGAGGCCGATGTGGTAATTTTCGAAGATTACGACAAAGGGGTGCTGGATAAAAAGACGATTAAGTCCATAGTAGAATTGGCCAAAAAACACGGCATTCCCACGGCAGTCGATCCTAAAAAAGCCAATTTTTTGAGCTACGAAAATGTAACCCTCTTCAAGCCTAACCTGAAAGAAATAAAAGAAGGACTGAAAATAGACTTCAACAACGAAGATGAAACGGCCATTTTGGAAGCATCTAAAAGTTTGCGCAGCAAAATGGCAATCGATAAGGTGTTCATTACCCGCTCCGAATTCGGAGTTTTTATATCCTCAGACAGTCAGCACCATTTTATTCCGGCACACAAACGCTCCATTTCAGATGTGTCGGGGGCAGGCGATACCGTAGTGAGCACAGCCGCACTATGCCTCGCTTTGCACCTGCCTGATAAACTGATCGCCGAACTGTCAAATCTGGCAGGCGGACTGGTGTGCGAGCATTTGGGTGTAGTGAGTATAGATAAAAAACAACTGCTGGCCGAAGCCAAAAAACATATCGCATAAAACAATGAAGAAGCCCGGTAGGTTTATAGGCTTCTTCCTGGGCTATTTTGCTCTCATACTGCTTCAATTCCTCGTCAATCTTTTTTTCTTAGCGGAAGTTGGGACGTTTTGTTTCACCGGGCAATAGCATCGGTTGCATTTACCTTTCAGCCGGGAGCGGCAAATCCTGTTCATTCCATAACAGTTTTTTATGGCATTACTTCCACCATCAAGTTATTAGCCTGCATCCACCTATTAGCACATTTGTATTGGTATAGTGCCCGGATTTTTCTCTCCAAAGGGGCTGAAATGCCCGGCTTAGCCACTGCCTACCACAAAACATTAATTATAGCCAGCGTTGCCGTATCTGGCCTTTTTTTGTTTTTCACCTACGCCACAGGTAGCATGCCATCTGATTTTAGCACTTCTTTATTGTCGGCCTTTGGGTTGGCCGTGGCGTCCTTTTCCAATGCAGGACTATCAGATGTTTCCATGCTTGTTTCACCTGCCATGGTATCGACGAACTTTATACTTCAGTTGGGCATTGTAGCAGGTGCTGCGCTGGGAAATTTGGGCATTTTAGTACTGTGGGAATTGTTCTCCCCTGCCAATTTGCGCAAGCGCATGGCCGATCCCTCCATAGATTGGACTTACCTGACCAAGGTAGCTGTGTTTTGCACCCTCATCCTTTTTTTACTGGCTCCGGTTCTGTTTTATATAATCGAATCCAACAGCTTGTTGAAGGATAAGAATATCGTAGAATCAGCTCTTGCCAGTCTGTATGAAATATCCGCCGCCCGGGGTTTTGGTCACTTTCTATCCGATATATCGCCCGGACATACGGGTACATCGGTACTCATTGCCATCTCTGTGTTTGGAGCAGGATCTTTTGGCACAGGAGGAGGAGCCTCGTTGCTGCTTATAGTCTTGTTTTTTTCTTTTATAATAAAAAGCAAAAATAAGGAAGTGTACACTGCTTATCGGCTAATGGGCTGGTTTATAGGCTACAGTGCCATCATTTTCATCCTGTTGTTGATATTGTCGTGGCTTCATCAGGATGGTAGCAGCAGGGTAATGCCGCTGCTCGAACAATGGTTAAGGTTTGCAAATATCAGATCGGTTGCATTCCAAGGCTCAGGTTGGTATGAAAATTTACTGGCAGCACTTACCATTTTGGCCGGTCGGATAGGTTTTGTTGTGGCGGGAAGCTTAACTTTAAGAAGTCTAAACAAATAAGTTACATGCACCCGGTTTTTTTTGAATTCGACACACCCGGTTTTTTGCAAGGATTTTTGCCGGAAACCATTTCCATCTACTTTTATGGCTTTTTTATTGCCTGCGGGGCTATTTTGGGAACGCTTTATGCCGCTTATGAGTCCAAGAAACAGTTTGCTGTCAAGATGGAGACCATTCAAACGCTGGTAATACTCATTGTTTTGGCGGCGATAGTGGGAGGGAAGGTCTTTATGGTTTTTGAAGATCCGGCAAAGTACCTTCATGATCCGGCAATACTTTTGCGCAATTTCAGTAATGGCTTTGTCTTTTATGGTTCTTTGCTATTTGCTATTCCGCTTATGCTTTGGTTTTTCAAAGCCCATAAATTGCCCACGCTTGCCATGCTGGATATTATGGCGGTTTCGGCATGTATCGTTCATGGTTTTGGCCGAATCGGATGTTTTATGGCCGGATGTTGTTATGGCACCCCTCATCAAGGTGCTTTGAGTGTATGCTTTACCGATCCGCGCAGTGCTGCCGAACCACTTCATACGCCACTTCACCCCACCCAATTGTATAGCGCTGTGGCTATTTTTACTATTTTGGCCATCATTCTTTTTGCGAAAAGCAGGAAACGCTTCGATGGTCAGCTTTTTATGCTGTATCTTATGCTATATGCGGTCGCAAGAACCATTCTTGAGCTTTTCAGGGGTGATTTAGAACGCGGATACCTTATTGACGGTGTGCTATCCAACTCACAGTTTATTTCTCTGCTGGTGTTTTTAGCAGCTTTATCTGCCTATATTTTGATTGCCACCAGACAAAGCAAACAATCAGCACGCAGGAAGTAAGCCTGGATAAGCAGAAATAGACAAAATTTCAGGCGCAGCATAGGCGTTTTTGCATTGATTTTTCACTTTGCGTGAAAGTGCAAGCCCGCCAAGGCCGACGAAGCCGCGCTGTCAGGCATTTACGACCATGCAATGCTCGCATAGCCTGAGCGTGGATGCGATGCAGGCAGGGAGTCCGGCTGAACAAGTGAGCGATTCATCAGCACCTTTACGAGCTTTATACCAGCTCGTCGATCAAAAATTTGTCTGCCGGAGCATAAGGGAGGTGAAATGCTTCCGCCACGGCTTCATATACTACTTCGCCATGAATCACATTTAGTCCCAGCTTCAATTCGCGGTTTTCCTGACACGCCCTTTTCCATCCCTTATTGGCCAATTGCAAGGCGTATGGCAGCGTGGCATTGGTCAGCGCTACGGTCGAAGTGTAGGGCACAGCGCCTGGCATATTGGCTACGCAATAGTGGATTACTTCGTCTATTATAAAGATAGGATCCTGGTGGGTGGTTGGTTTGCAGGTCTCAATACACCCTCCCTGATCGACTGCTACATCTACCAGCACCGTACCGGGACGCATTTCTTTGAGCATGTCCCTCGTGATGAGATGCGGGGCTTTGGCTCCGGGTATCAGCACCGCCCCGATGATCAGATCGTGTGTGGGGAGCAGTTCACGAATATTGTATTCATTTGACATCAAGGTGCTCACGTTGGCGGGCATAATGTCCGAAAGGTATCGCAGTCGTGGCAGGCTCACATCCATTATGGTGACATCGGCTCCCAGTCCGGCGGCCATTTTGGCTGCCTGGGTGCCTACGATACCTCCGCCCAGTATCAATACTTTTGCCGGGTTGACGCCCGGTACGCCTCCCAGCAATATTCCCCTTCCCAGCATGGGTTTTTCGAGGTATTTGGCTCCTTCTTGTACGGCCATCCTGCCGGCGACTTCCGACATCGGAATGAGCAATGGCAAGCTTCTGTCTGCTTTTTCTACCGTTTCATAGGCCAGACATATTGCTTTGCTCTTAATCATGGCCTCGGTCAGTGGTCTGTACGAAGCAAAATGAAAATAGGTGAAGACCAGTTGGTTTTCTTTGATCAGGTCATACTCCTGTGCAACAGGTTCCTTAACCTTAATGATCATATCGGCGATTTGGTACACATCTTCAATGCTGGGCAATATGGTGCCTCCGGCATGTTCGTAGTGCTCGTCAAAAAAACCACTGCTAAATCCGGCATTTCTTTGCACGTACACCATATGGCCATGCTTGCACAGTTCCTTTACGCCCGCAGGGGTGAGGGCTACGCGGTTTTCATTGTCCTTCACTTCTATAGGTACACCGATGTTCATTTTTAATATATTTTAAGTGTTTGAATTGGAGGAGCAAATATAAGTAGGGTGGAAGGATTAGCCGATTAGTTTACAGGCTTTTATCCCTTCGTTAAGCGCTATTTGCGGGCAAATACTACACTTTTTCGAACAGGCATATCCAAGCACTTTTTTGAGCGCTAATCCCATGATTTTACCAATGTCATAATTTCTTTTTTTAGGGGGAACATATTATTATAAAAGGGGGCAAGTCAAAAATTTTTTACAATTTCTTAAACCTGGAATAATCTGCCGTTATCAATAAGATGTATAAAATATTCTATGGGAAAATGGGCAACCGAATTATTCAGGACTGTTTTTTGGTCAATTCCGGGTTTTTAATGAATTTTGAATACCTGGTTTTTTTCCTACTTTTGCCTGGCGTCCACTGCGGTATTTTTTAACATAATCCGGAAAAATATGACATCGATCAAATCAAATCCTGCAACATCGTTGAAAACTCATGGGCTATCAACAGAAGATATTCTCCATGATTATAAGCTCGGTTGGATAAGCCGTCATGTAAGTCTGGTAGGCCGCAAAGAGGTCTTCTTGGGAAGAGCAAAATTTGGTGTATTTGGCGATGGCAAAGAGCTTGCCCAAATGGCCATGGCCAGGGTGTTTGAGCCTGGTGACCATCGGTCAGGATATTACCGCGATCAGACGTTTATGTTTGCATCCGGACTGTTGAGCTTTCAGCAGTTTTTTGCTCAATTATATGCACATACCGATCTGGCCGCGGAGCCGGCTTCGGGAGGCCGTTTGATGAATGGGCATTTTTCTACCCGGATATTAGATGAAAACGGTCGATGGAAAGATCAAACAAAATTGAAAAACAGCAGCGCCGATGTGTCGCCCACCGGAGCGCAAATGCCGAGACTGGTAGGCCTGGCCTGGGCATCGAAGCTTTACAGGGAAAATCCCCAATTACACGGATTCCGAGAATTTTCCAATCATGGAAATGAGGTTGCCTTTGGCACCATCGGCAATGCCTCCACTTCAGAAGGGATTTTTTTGAATCGATCAACGCCGCAGCCGTATTGCAAATCCCCATGGTATTGTCCATCTGGGACGATGGATACGGCATTTCGGTGCCAAACGAACTACATACGCCCAAAGTCGATATCTCCAAGGTCCTTGAAGGCTTCCGTAGGTCGGAAAGTGAAAAAGGTTTGCAACTGTACAAAGTGAATGGTTGGGATTATATCGGTCTGATCGAGACCTTCAGCGAAGCAGCCAATCTGGCAAGGCAAAAGCATATCCCGTCTATCATCCATGTGGATGAAATGACCCAACCGCTGGGGCATAGCACCAGCGGCTCGCATGAGCGCTACAAATCGCGCGAACGGCTCGATTGGGAGCTTGAATTTGACTGTCTCAAAAAAATGCGGGAATGGATACTGGACAATGAAATTGCACACCAGGGACAACTGGATAGCATTGAAGCCGAAGCGGAAAAGATAGCTAAAAACAGCAAGGAAAGGGCATGGAAAGAATATACCGCAGTACTGACGCAAGACAAAAAGGAAGCCCTGGAACTGCTCGATCAACTCAATGCAGACCTGGGGCCATATGAGCAGATAGCTGCTTATCGCGATGAGTTGGAAGCAAACCCACATCCGCTAAAACTGGAAACCATCAAGGCTTTGAAATATGCCCTGCGCTATACCAGAAACCAATCATCGCATGTGCGTGTGCGCATCCGTAAGTGGCTCAAGGCAAAAGATGAGCGAAATCAAAAAGACTATAGCTCACATATTTATAGTCAATCTGAAGATGCAGCCATTAATGTAAAAAAAATAGCGGCAGCATATTCTGATCATGCTAAAGTGGTCGATGGCAGGGAAGTGCTGCAAGCTTGCTTCGATGCGGCCCTTCATCGCGACCCGAGGGTGCTGGCTTTTGGCGAAGACCTGGGCAAAATCGGCGATGTAAACCAGGGCTTTGCCGGGTTGCAGGAAAAGTACGGCGAGATGCGAGTCATGGATACCAGCATCCGCGAAACCACCATCGTTGGCCAGGGCATAGGTGCCGCATTGCGCGGGCTGAGACCCATTGCCGAAATCCAATATCTCGATTACCTGATATATACCATCCAAACCATGTCCGACGACCTCGCATGTATCCACTACCGTACTGCCGGTGGGCAAAAAGCGCCGGTCTTGATCCGTACCAGAGGACACCGACTGGAAGGCGTCTGGCATTCTGGTTCTCCACTAGGCATGATCCTCAACAGCATCAGGGGCATTTATGTACTCGTGCCCCGAAATATGACTCAGGCAGCCGGTTTCTACAATACCATGCTGAAGTCGGACGATCCCGCCCTCATTATCGAAACACTCAACGCCTATCGGCTCAAGGAGCGCCTTCCTGAAAATATTGGTGAATTTACCGTGCCCTTGGGTGAGCCGGAAGTCCTCAATGAAGGCACGGACTGCACCTTGGTGACCTATGGAGCCATGTGCCGGATAGCAATGGATGCTTCCAAACAACTTGCCAGCGTTGGGATATCGCTTGAAGTAATAGATGTACAAACACTCCTGCCTTTCGATATTCATCACACCATAGTGGAATCGCTGAAGAAAACCAACCGTGTGATATTTGCCGACGAAGATGTGTCGGGGGGAGCATCGGCCTACATGATGCAGCAGGTGCTGGAGGTGCAGGACGGCTACCGCTATCTCGATTCCAAGCCCTTAACCTTAACCTCCAAAGACCATAGACCGGCGTATTCTTCAGATGGTGACTATTTCTCTAAGGTAAATGCCGAGGATATTTATGACACTGTTTATAATATGATAAATGAAGTAAACCCGATCGATTTTCCGGAGATTTACTAGCAACCGGTGTTATTGCGAGCCTGGTTTTTACTTCATCTTCCCGAAGCCGATAAGGCCTTCAGTAAAATATCACAAGCCTCTTTGATTTGAGCGTCGGTGATAATCAATGGAGGAGCAACCCTGATCGCCGTGTCACAAAACAAAAACCAATCGGTGATCAACCCAAACTCCAGAGATTTTTGTATGGTGAGCGTTACTTCGTCAAAACTTCCAAGCTCGATGGCCATCATCAGACCGAGATGTCTTATGGTTTTGATTTTCGGATGTTTAAGGTATTTTTTAAATAAGTTAGCTTTGGCTTCGGCCTGTTCATAGATGCGTGTGGCCTGTATTTCTTCGAGCAAAGCCAAGGAAGCTGCGCAGCTAACCGGATGCCCCCCAAAGGTGGAGATATGACCCAGAACCGGCCTGGTCTGCAAGGCACTCATGATCTCGGAAGACGAGATAAATGCCCCAAGGGCATGCCCCGCCCATTCCTTTGGCAGCGGCGATAATGTCCGGTACGATACCATACTGCTCAAAAGCCCAGAATGTGCCGGTTCGACCAAATCCACACTGGATTTCGTCTAGCACCAATAAAGCGCCTGTCTCGTTGCAGCGATGTCTTAATTTTTGAAAAAAGCTGGAGGAAGCGATCCGCACGCCTGCTTCGCCCTGCACGGTTTCCACTATCACAGCGGCAAATTTGTCAGTAATGTTGTCCAAATTATGCTCGTCATCAAAATCGATATAACTAATGCCGGGAACCAGCGGCATAAAACCCTGTCGGAAACTTTCGTCAGAACCCAGCGATAGCGCTCCCTGCGTAGCACCGTGGTAGGCCTGCCGACAGGCGATGAGTTCATGTCTCCCGGTATATCTTTTGGCCAGTTTCATGGCGCCTTCTATGGCTTCGCTACCTGAGTTGACAAAAAAAACATTGTCGAGAGGATCGGGCAAAGTATCGCTGATGGCTTTGGCCAGAAGCACCTGCGGGCTTTGCACAAATTCCCCGTACACCATTACATGCATATGGGTGGCGGCTTGTGTTTGTACGGCAGCAACGATTTTGGGGTGATTGTGACCCAGCGTGCTTACCGCAATGCCAGATATCAGATCGATATATTTTTGGCCATCAGCGCCATATAGGTAGATATTGTCTGCCTTCACTACCTCAAGGCCAATGGGAAAGGCGCTGTTTTGCGCCACATGCGAAAGAAACAAGGCTTTGTTGGATGGGAAGGTCTTCATTACGATCTAAGCGCTTCGGTTTGTATTGTTCTTGCAACTTTAATCAATTATCTCTTAAATTTTTGTTCACAGCCGTATTCTTTTAGGCACTACACACCGTGTGAGGGTAAAACAAATTGACATGCTGATGATCAGGCTTTACCATTGCTCATAAAAATCCCGCCAAGGGATAAAACTATTTGTTGTGCTGTAGGTTGACAATGCATCAGGCTTGATGCAGATGCTTAAATATTTAAAAATCAACAAGCACGAGTGAAGTTGCCTCGTAACGGAAAACGGAAAACATTGTGGATAAGTAGCGACACCGAGAGCGTTCAATTTTGTTTTTAATTATTTGATAAAGCATTATTAAAAACTATTTTTGAAGCCCAAAATCAAAAGTTTTATGGCAGAAATAATAAGAATGCCCAAGATGAGCGATACCATGGAAGAAGGCGTGATAGCCTCATGGATGGTCAAGGAGGGCGACAATGTAAAATCAGGAGATGTCCTGGCAGAAGTTGAAACCGACAAAGCAACCATGGAGCTGGAATCGTACGAATCCGGCACTGTTCTTCATATCGCAATCAAAGAAAAAGAAGCGGTTAAGATTGATGGTATCATTGCCATAATTGGCAAAAGGGTGAAAACATCGATGATTTGCTTGAAGATAAAGGATCATCAACGGCTCCGGCTAAAAATGGCGCGTCTGAAGATGCTGACGACAGCGATGACGATAGCAGCGAAGTAAAAAATAAAGAAGGAAAAAAGAAAGATAATAAGGAAAGCGAAACTGCTGATCGTGATAAATCTGAAGATGAAAGCGAGGAAGGATCAGATGTGGCAGATACCAGCGATATCAACGCCTCGGTAATCACCATGCCTAAAATGAGCGATACCATGACAGAAGGCATCATTGCCAACTGGCTCAAAAAAGTTGGCGACGATGTAAAGTCCGGAGATGTGATCGCTGAAGTAGAGACCGACAAAGCGACCATGGAATTGGAAGCGTACGAAAGTGGCAAGCTACTTTACATTGCGGTGGAGGCTGGTGAGTCGGTAGCGATAGATGGTGTCATTGCCATTGTAGGCGAAGAGGGCGCAGACTATAAAGCATTGCTCCAGGCACACAAGGGTAACGGAAAATCTGACAAGAAAGAGGCAAAAGCCCAGTCAGAATCGAAAGATAAAGTCAAAGAAAAATCAGAAAAAGAAGATAAGGATAAAGAAAAGGAACAGCCGAAGGCAGACCAAAAGCAAACTCATGCACATGCTTCGCCCGATGGTAGGATCATAGCTTCGCCCCTGGCCAAAAAACTAGCAGAAGACCGTGGATACGACATCAGCAATATAAAAGGCAGTGGTGACGGTGGCAGGATAATTAAACGGGATGTGGAATCTTATACTCCGGAGGCTAAACCCGCCGGTGAAGCTGCCAAAAAAGTAGAAGTGGTGGAATTGCCACAGGTGGTTGGCGAAGAACAATACGAAGAGGTGAAGCTTTCGCAAATGCGCAAGACCATCGCCCGAAGACTTTCTGAAAGCAAATTCACTGCGCCGCATTTCTATCTGACGATGGAAATAAATATGGACAAGGCAGTGGCTGCCCGGGAAAGCATGAATGAAATATCGCCTGTGAAACTATCGTTCAATGACCTGGTGATCAAAGCTACCGCTGCCGCCCTGCGCAAGCATCCCGATGTGAATGTGTCGTGGCAGGGAGATACCCTGCGTAAAAACAAGCATATCAATATCGGTGTTGCTGTAGCTGTGCCTGAGGGTTTGTTGGTGCCTGTAGTTCGTTTTGCCGACAACAAAACCTTGTCGCATATCGCGGCTGAAGTAAAAGAACTCGCCACCAAAGCCAACAAAAAACAATTGCAACCTGCTGACTGGGAAGGCAGCACCTTTACCATCTCCAACCTGGGTATGTTTGGCATCGAAGAATTTACTGCCATCATCAATCCCCCAGATGCTTGTATCCTGGCAGTGGGAGGGATCAAGCAAACTCCAATCGTAAAGGATGGCCAGATTGTGCCAGGCAATGTAATGAAGGTGACGCTTTCGTGCGACCATCGCGCAGTAGATGGTGCCGTAGGAGCTGATTTTCTAAAAACGCTGAAAGGATTGCTAGAAGATCCGGTCAGGATATTGATATAAAAATTGATCAAAACCAGGAAGACGATTTTTCGTTATCCCAGATAAATCAAAAAAGGCTGAAAGCTTAAGCGGTTCAGCCTTTTGTTTTTAAACCTGACTGTTTTATTTGATATATACAGGATAAGAGAAAAAAAAGATACTATTCATTTTCAAAAATTAATAAATGACAAAAATCAGATCGACCACAGTTGTTGCCATCAAGCACAACGGTCAAGTAGCCATAGGTGCCGATGGTCAGGCGACCATGGGCAATACCGTAGCCAAAAGCAATGTAAAAAAACTGCGAAAACTCCAGGGAAACAAAATCCTCACGGGTTTTGCAGGTAGCACCGCCGATGCCTTTACCCTGTTGGAACGCTTCGACGAAAAATTGAGCGCTTATGGAGCCAATATGAAAAGGGCCGCCATCGAGCTGGCCAAAGATTGGCGAACAGACCGTTATTTGCGCAAGCTCGAAGCCATGCTCATCGTGGCCAACAGCGATGAAATATTGATTTTAAGTGGTACCGGCGACGTATTGGAACCCGACAACGATATCGCGACCATCGGATCGGGCAGTATGTACGCGCAAGCCGCTGCCATGGCACTAAAGAAGCATTGTCCCGGTCTCACAGCCGAAGAAATGGTAAAAGAAAGCCTTGGTGTTGCAGCAGATATTTGCATCTATACCAACCACAACATCACCATTGAAAAGTTGGGTTGATGAGGCAACTATCTTTGCAAAGTGATTGGCCTTATAAATCATCCAAAGTTTTTTTTAAAAAAGGGTGATCTTAATTCAGTAAATTTTCCGAATAAGTAGCGATCCATCCCATATTCAAAAAGGGTGACCCCTGAGCCTCTGGTCGCAAGCGTTGATTAAGAAGCCGCTGTGCGCGCTGAAGCGTTTACACAATGGGAAACAATTTTTTTAGCATAAACTGTACGCATATGATTTTTCGCTCAAAGAATTTAGAGGTAACCCTGGTTTTATTGTTGGGTATATGTTTGTTGGCCGGTTCTTGTACCAACAAACCGCAAGCTGTTCTGTTGCAATGCGACAACAGGAGTAATCCAAATAATATCGATATACAAAAGCCCCTGCTCTCCTGGCAGTTGTCCGATACCCGGCGAGGTGCAGCACAAACAGCCTATCAGATTATTGTGGCCGATGATCCAAAACTTCTTAACGATGCAGATGCCAATGTATGGAACACCGGAAAAGTGGCAACCAGCCAGTCAGTTCACATTCCTTACAGCGGCAATGCGATGTTGTCCAATTCAAAATATTATTGGAAAGTCCGGGTCTGGGATCATTTAAACCAGCCAGGTGCATGGAGCCAGGTGTCTTATTGGAAAACAGCATTGCTTCAGCAGGAGGAATGGGTAGCAAAATGGATTGGCAAAGATTTAAATGAAATCAATGACGAGCCTATACCCACAGCTAATTGGATATGGCATCGCGACGGAACAATTCAAGGGGAAATGGTTTATCTGGAACAAACAATTGTATTGGATGATAAATCAATAGAAAACGCATACATAGATTTAGCTGTTGATAATGCCTATGAATTGTTCATTAATGACCATGCTGTGGGAAGCCATCGCGAATGGACACCATTGCAGGGATCCAGATTTGTAAGATACCCAATTAAAGACAAATTACTTGCCGGAGAAAACCTGATACAAATAGCTGCTGTTCAAACCCAAGCTGACAAAAAAGGGGGCGCTATAGCAAGATTATCGATATACTATTCCGACGGAACTCACCTATTATTTGGCACCGACCATACCTGGGAAGCATATAAATCAACCGAAAATGGCTGGATATCTCCTAAAGCAGGTGTTACGGGTCCTAAAAAAGCTGTAGAAATTGAAAAATACGGAGGAGAACATTGGGGCAACATACATGAACCATACAGGCAGCCTCGTTCTATCCTTGTAAGAAAGGAACAAGCGATAGAGAAAAAATAAGCGGCGCAACCGTCCACGTCAGCGGGCTTGGCGGATACGTGTTCTACATTAATGGAAATAGAATAGGCACTGACATACTAACACCAGGCTGGACCCACTACAGAAAAAGAGTGCAATACCAAACATACGATGTTACCCCATACGTAAGAACAGGAGAAAATTGCTTTGCTGCCGTGTTGGGAAATCTTTGGTGGAGTGGCGATGTTGGCTTCAGGGGAATACCCCAGTTTAGCGCTGACCCTTTGCGGTTTATCATGCAACTGCATCTGCAATATGATGATGGAACTTCTGAAATCTTAAAGTCAGATGAAAGATGGAAGGCCCATATATCACCCATTGTAGAAAACAGCATTTACGATGGCGAGACCTATGATGCGCGCCTCGAAGTAGCCGGATGGAATATGCCCGGCCTTTCCGACAAAGAATGGACAGCGGTAGATGAGTTTGACGAAGAATGGGGCACTTTGGTGGCAGAACAACTTGAACCCATAAAAATTACAAGGGAAATTAAGCCTGTATCTGTAAACGAAATTGAACCCGGCAGATTTATTTTTGATATGGGGCAAAACATGGCCGGTTGGGTTAAGCTATTAGTAAAAGGAGAAAAAGGTACAGTTGTTACCTTGCGATTTGCTGAGATTCTTAACGATGACGGCAGCCTTAAAACGGAGCCCTTACGCTCAGCAAAGGCTACCGATCGGTACATTCTCAAAGGCGAAGGGTTGGAAGAATGGGAACCGGCATTTACCTATCATGGTTTTCAGTTTGTTGAAGTAACAGGTTATCCCGGAGAACCTGCGCCGGAATCAATTGTTGGAAAAGTGTTTCATACAGACGCTCCGGTGCTGGGAAAAATAGAAACCTCCAATACGCTTATTAATAAGCTGGCGCACAACATTTTTTGGGGGCAGATAGGCAACATGCACAGCGTGGTAACGGATTGTCCACAAAGAGACGAACGCATGGGATGGACAGGTGATGCGCAGATATTTGCAGCAACGGCATTTTACAATATGGACATGTCACTCATGTTCCGGAAGTACCTCAGAGATATCCGCGACAGTCAATTGCCAAACGGCGAAGTAACCAATTTTGCACCAGATGCATTCTCCATGTACGGAGCAGGGCCTGGTTGGGCCGATGCAGTCGTGATTGTACCATGGAAAACATTCCTTTTTACAGGCGATACAAGCATTATTCGGGAAAATTTTGAAAGCATGCTCGCTTGGCACAACAGCGTAATGGAAAAAAGTGAAAACAATTTGTTTGAAAGAGGAGGCTTCGGCGACTGGGTATCTGTGGAAAAAACACCTCCAGAACCAATAGGTTCGGCATATTATTATTACAGCACAAAATTATTGGCCAAAATGGCCGGGGTAATTGGTAAAACAGAAGAAGCGAACAGATTGCAGCAGCTATCAGACGACATAAGATTGGCATTCAATAACAAACACCTCAAGGAGAATAAGCAATACTGGGCTGATACACAAACCGCCTATCTATTGCCACTGTCGTTTGGAATACCCTCTTCAGAAGATCAACCCGCGATAGTCGCCAATTTGGTCGAAAACATCCATGACAGAGATGTGCATGTGTCTACAGGCTTTCTCGGTACCCAATATATTTTACCGGTGCTGAGCGACAACAAGCAGCACGAACTGGCCAATGAACTCGTTACCACCAGAAGCTATCCGTCGTGGGGTTACATGATAGAGCAGGGAGCTACCACCATTTGGGAATTATGGAACAGTGATAAGCAAGGGGCAAAAATGAATTCACGCAACCATTATGCTTACGGTACAGTGGGTGAATGGCTATTTGGCTATTTGGGGGGCATTCGGATTGATGAAAACTACCCCGGGTTTAAAAAATTTGAAATCAACCCACAACCTGCCGGAGATTTAGAATGGGTCAAGTGCTCCTACAATTCACCCTATGGCTCTATTATTTCTAACTGGAAGAAAACCCACAAGCAGTTTATCCTCGAAATTGAGGTGCCAGCAAATACTTCTGCAACTATAACCATTCCCGCTATCGATATTAAAAATGTAAAAGAAGGGAACAAGCAGCTTGGTGAAAATCCAAATTTCGATAATTTAGTATTCAAACATGGCGCATTACAATTAGATGTTAAAGCCGGGAAATTTGAGTTTACGTCGGTACTTGAGTAAATATTAGAAATCAAATTTCACTAAGCACAAAGCATTGTTTTGTCATATTTTTGCCGATAGGAGCGATAATTTTGTAGAAGGCACCAAAAGCAAGCAAACCCAGCTCCGATAGGAGCGACAATTTTGTAGAATGAAATAGCGGAAAGAAAACCCAGCTCCGTAGGAGCGTAATTTTTGTATTCGAGAACAACAAATTTCGCCCCGACGGGGCTTCCTACTTGAGATGAAATTTTTTTTCTACAAAAATCTCGCCCTTAGCAGGGCTAATCCGCTCCGTTGAATTCGACCCCGCTCCTTAGGAGCAGCAATTTTGTAGATTAATAGAAAAAGCTATAACGTCAGCTCCCTAGGAACGGCAATTATGTAGAAAGCCCAGCTCCGATAGGAGCGACAATTTTTTAGATTTAAAGGAAAAGCTATAACGTCAGCTCCCTAGGAGCAATATTTTTGTAGCTTTATAGGCAAATCTAAAACGCCAGCTCCATAGGAGCGTAATTTTTTTACACACAAAATAATAAATCAATGCCCAACACCTACACCCAACTGTTAATTCAATTTGTATTTGCCGTTAAAAACCGGGATGCACTGATTAACGAACCCATTCGACCCGACGTTGAAAAATACATTTCCGGGATAATCAAAAATAACAACCATGTACTGCTAGCTCAATATTGTATGCCCAATCATTGTCATATCCTCGTTGGCTTCAACCCCATTCAATCTATCTCCGATTTGGCAAAAGATATTAAATCCAATTCTTCAAAATGGATAAACGAAAATAAATTTACACCATTCAAATTCAACTGGCAGGAAGGTTTTGGAGCTTTCAGTTACTCAAAAAGCCAGTTAGATGTTGTGGCTAATTATATATTGAATCAAAAAGAACATCACAAAAAGAAAACGTTTAAAGAGGAATACCTTGATTTTCTTCAAAAATTCAATGTTGATTATAATGAAAAATATTTATTTGAATGGTTAGATTGAATTTCCGCTCCTACGGAGCTTTACTTGTTCGCGAAATTGATTTTCTACAAAAATTTCGCCCTTAGCAGGGCTAATTCGCTCCGTTGTATCCGACCGAGCTCCTTAGGAGCGACAATTTTGTAGAAGGCACCAAAAACAAGCAAACTCAGCTCCGTAGGAGCGTAATTTTTGTAGAAAGCAACGAAAAATAGCAAACCCAGCTCCGTAGGAGCGTAATTTTTGCATTCGAGAACAACAAATTTCGCCCCGCCGGGGCTTCATAAAAATGATGATTTGTTTTCTACAAAAATCTCGCCCTTAGCAGGGCTAATCCGTTGCTACGGTGATTTGTGGAATTATAGGCAAAGCAAAAGAGCCAGCTCCGTAGGAGCGACAATTTTGTAGAAAGCAACGAAAAATAGCGAATCACGCTCCGTAGGAGCGACAATTTTGTAGAATAAAATTGCGGAAGGCAAGCCCAGCTCCGTAGGAGCGTAATTTTTGTACCTCAATATTACCTTCCTCCGACTATGTCTATACCTGTAAAAAAAAATTAACAAGGCATTGTCTCTGAGAATTATGGAAAATTCAATTTTGATATGGAGCGTTTTTGGTATATTGCCCTCGTAGCTTTATAGCTTAAGAATGAAAAGACTTGGGGATATGAGAGGAGTGTAGCACGCTTCAATGTTGACCCCCGAAAAGTAAAAAGGCCGCCCTACCAATCATTTCCAAGCCCTCCTAAATTGACATGACATCCTAATCATTAATAATAAAAACAAACATGAAAACCACAATCAAAATCTTACTATTAGCAGTGGTAGTTTTTGTAGGCAGTTGCAATCAAACTGCCAGGCAGCATACCTCAGGCCATATTGCAGGTGCCATTTACTACAATGGCGATATTATTACAATGGAAGGAGACCAGGCTAAATATGCTGAAGCGCTTGCCATAAGAGAGGGGAATATTCTGTATGTGGGTACTAAAGAGGAAGCTTTTAAATTTCAGGGTGATGAAACCATCATGAAGGACTTGGAAGGCAAAACACTCGTACCCGGTTTTATTGACGGTCACGCGCACTTTTCCTTATTTGGCACACAGGCAATTACCGCTAATTTACTAGCCCCTCCTGATGGCAACGTAAATACCATAGATGAACTGTTGAACGAACTGGCGACCTGGCATACTAAAAATGGTACCGATAAAACAAATGGCTGGATAGTCGGAATGGGGTTCGACGATGCCAATTTGAAAGAAAAACGATTCCCCACAAAGGATGATTTGGATAAAGTGTCGAAAGACATCCCCGTCATGATCACGCACATTTCAGCACATTTTGCCGCAGTAAATTCAAAAGGTCTGGAAGTGTTGGGGATCACGGCAGACACACCAGAGCCTCCCGGCGGAGTGATCAGACGAGTAAAAGGAGGTAAAGAACCGAATGGGGTTTTAGAAGAATTGGCAGCGATTCCGTACATGTCATCAGTTATTACCCCTCAGACTGCGGAATTAGCAGATTTGTAATTCGACGAAGGTCAAAAAATGGCCGCAAGCTATGGTTATACCACGTGCAATGAAGGCCGAACCATGGCCTCCCATGAACAAATGGCGGATTATGCAAATCGTGGTAAAATGTATATTGATGTAAATTCGTGGATCGACTATGCATTCATGAAATATATGCACAGCCAGTGGAACAGTAATACGTATAAAAACCATTACCGTATAGGTGGTTTAAAACTTACGCTTGATGGATCGCCGCAAGGAAGAACAGCCTGGAGAACGATACCCTATCTGATACCTCCAGATGGCCAAATAGCCGGGTATAAAGGATATCCTGCCATACCCAATGATGCGGATGTAGAAAGTATTGCAGACAGTGCGTTTGCCAACAATTGGCAAATTAAGGCGCACTGCAATGCAGATGCATCTGCCGATCAATTTTTCAGAGCCATCCAAAAAGCCTCAGCAAAATATGGAAATAAAGACCGAAGAAACATTTTGATACATGGACAACTGATTCGAATGGATCAATTGGATAGTCTGAAGAAGTATGATGTAATAGGTTCCTTTTTCCAATGCACACATTTTACTGGGGAGATTGGTATGTGGAAATTATTGGAACTGAAAAAGCCCAACAAATCAGTCCCGTTAAATCCGCTTTGGAAAAAGGAGTAAGAATCACCACCCATACTGATGCCCCGGTAGCTTTGCCAAATTTGATGATGATCGTACATACGGCAGTGAACCGAACCAGTCGCAGCGGAAGTGTGATAGGAGCCGAAGAGCGATTAACCCCTTACGAAGCGCTTCAGTCTATTACCAGTTGGGCTGCCTATCAATTTTTTGAAGAAAATAAGAAAGGAACGCTGACAGAAGGTAAACTGGCAGATATGGTAGTACTAGATCACAACCCATTAAAAGTAGAGGTAACTGCCATTAAAGATATTAGAGTGCTTGAGACCATTAAAGAAGGGAAATCAGTATATAAAATGCACTGAGGAAGGCCGATAGGAATTTTTATGCGTTGAGCTGACTCTTTTATTTCTACCCTGATCAGCAGATTTTGTCCGATTTTGGTATTTGCGATTTATATTATAATTATCTACTATTGCGATTTTAGCTAATTGAAGAAAGTTTGGATCAGGAGGAGTTAATCAGACTTGTAATAAGGATATCTAAAGATGATCGGAGGGCTTTCAATACCTTTTTTCATGCGCTTTACCCTCGTTTTTATCAACTCGCGTTTTCGATAACCAAATCTGATGCTACAGCTGAGGAAGTTTTGGCCGAGGTTTTTGTGAAGATTTGGAACAATCGCCGGAAGCTCCCTGAAATCGAGCGTCTCCATGCCTACTTATTCACTTCTGTAAGAAACCAATGCAGGACTTATTTTAGTTCAAAAGTAGATCACGATTCCCTGAATGAGACACATGCAAGCAAATATATGCATCAGTCCCATCCGGAGTCATTGTTGCTCGACAAAGAACTTGTAGAAATGCTCGATAGAGCAATTGCCCAACTTCCCGAACGTTGCAAAATGGTTTTTAACCTGGTGAAAATTGATCAGCTTTCTTATCAAGAAGTAGCAGATGTTTTGGGAATTTCTCATAAGACCGTTCAGGGCCAAATGGTTATAGCTCTAAAAAAGATCAAAACCTCCCTTTCCAATTATTTTTCTGAAAAACATAGCGTTCGGCTGCGTGTCTTGAGGAGATAAGACAATTTCAGAATGCACCATGATATTTTTTTATTGGTATAGTACCCTGAATTTTTTGCTGGCATCAGCAAACTTTGAAATTCTTTTTTTGGATGGTTAACATACGGAAATTCAATTGTTTAGTTTCTGGTTTTTTGCTGATGATAAGGTAAAGGGCAGCTTGTTATTAGACCTTACTTCGCAAATCCTGCAATTTTTTTTTATATAAATACAGATTCATTTAGGGTAAAGCATCCGCTTTCCGGTTATAGTACTAAATCAGCATAATTTATGAAGGAAGAGTATTTTTTAGATCTCATTGCAAGGCAACTTTCGGGCGAAGCGCTGAGCGAAAAAGAAATGACGGATCTTCGACAAGTGCTGTCATCGGACAACGAATTAAAAAACCTGTATGAAACAGTAAAAAATCGTTGGAAATTTATCGACCATGGATTGAAGGTGGATGACACAGAGGCCGCTTTCCGAGAGGTGGAAAGCAGATTGTTCGATGATTCCATCCAAAAGCGCAATGAGTCAGCTTCACGAAATATATTCCAGCGCCACAATGATTCACCAAGGCGTCTTTCATGGCAGAAAATTGCAGCAATAGTCGTTTTTTTCATATCAGCTGTTTTTGTAGTGTCATTGGTAGTAAATCAGAAATCTTTTGAAAAACCCGCCGCCATTACCCACATTATCAAGAGCAATCCTAAAGGGCAGAAATCAACCATTACCCTTCCTGATGGAAGTAAAGTAAAGCTTAATTCGGAGAGTATATTGGAATATGATTCGGATTTTGAAAATCAAAGGGATGTACACCTTATCGGACAGGCTTTTTTCGAGATACAACGCGATACGACCAAACCATTTACAGTGCATATTGGTGAATTGGGCGTCAGGGTACTGGGTACTTCCTTTGATGTAAAAGCCTATCCCTTCGACGAAAGTGTTAGTGTTTCTGTGTTAACAGGAAAAGTAGCAGTTAAAAAGCAAAACAATTACAAATCAGAAACATTGGGTCAGCTATTGCCTACCCAGCAAATGGAAATCAATCATTCTTCTGGTCATACCAACATCCGGACATTTGACCCCGACAAAATCTTGGCATGGAAAGATGGAATCCTGTTTTTTCAAAGTGAAAAGCTGGTTAATACCTTCAAAGAGCTAGAGCGGTGGTATGGCGTGAAAATAAACATACAAGGCAATCCAAACCTTGGGCTTTTGTATTCCGGGAAATTTGAATCTGAGTCGCTAGAAAATGTATTGGAAAGCATGCGCTTCAGCTATTCTTTTGATTATACTATTGACTCAACAGATGTGTATATAATTTTCAACTAAAAAAAGACAGGCCTATGACAGACTAAAAAAACCGGCAGTGTCAGCTGCCGGTAGTGAAGTACGGAATTGACGTTCCGTATTTGAAATTGATTTGATCATTAAATCCCTTAAAATTATGAAAAACAAATTACTTAGGCAATTCATTATGATGTCCAAATTGCTCGTTTATGGTGTTTCGTTGCAGTGCGTTTTCCTAAGCCTGCTTTTCGCCTCCGACACTGAGGCACAACGTATCAAGACTGTGTATGAAGTCAATATCGATATTTCTTTCGATAAAGCTCCATTGATCGAGGTACTTAAAACGGTGGAGAATGCTACACCTTTTCGCTTTTCCTTTATCGATAGCGACATAAGTAAAAACGCAATGATGGAGCTTTCCATCAAGCAGCAAAATGTCGGTGAACTGCTCATGCAAATCTCCAGACAGACCGGGCTTACCTTTCGCCAGGTCAACAATAATATCAACGTAAAGAAGTCAGCTTCAAAAAGGAGTCAACAAACAAGATCGAGGTGGTGATAGATGGTATCAAGGTGAGCGGTCGTGTCTTATCTTCCGATGACCAGGAAGGTTTGCCGGGAGTGAACGTGCTCGTGAAAGGCACTTTACTGGGCACAGTCACTGATGTCAACGGCAATTATTCAATCGACGTGCCCGGTTCGGAAAGCATATTGGTATTCAGCTCAGTAGGCTACATCAAAGAGGAAGTGACTGTAGGCAACAGCACCGTGGTGGACATCACGCTCATGCCCGACATTACTGCCTTGGAAGAAATTGTAGTGATCGGCTATGGGGAAGTGCGAAAGAGTGATCTGACTGGTTCTGTTGCTTCTGTTGACATCGAGGATATGAACAAAATGACAAAGACTTCACTCGATCAATCTCTTCAAGGTATGGCAGCCGGGGTACTTGTCACACAGAATTCAGCCCAGCCTGGTGGTGGCACCAGTATCAGGATCAGAGGTACTACCTCATTGACCGGAGGAAACGAACCGCTATACGTTATTGACGGTATTCCGATAGAGGTTGCTTCCAATGGTAGCGGTGCCAACTTCGGTCCTGCACTTAACCCGATGTCTCTTTTGAATCCGGACGATATCCAGAACATTGAGATATTAAAGGACGCATCTTCTACAGCCATTTATGGAGCGCGCGGTTCCAATGGGGTGGTTTTGATCACTACAAAACAAGGTACAACCAACGACACCAAGGTGACTTTTTCGGCATCTTATGGGATTCAGGACGTTGCCACCAATCTGGAAGTGCTCAATGCTCCTCAGTTTATGGAGGTAGTAAACCAGGCATTGCTTAACGATAATAACGGGGATGAAAGTATCGCCTCCAGCCAAGAACTCTGGTATACACAAGATGAAAAAGACAGTATTGGGCAAGGTGTAGATTGGCTCGACCAAGTGCTGACAACTGGCAATGTGCAAAACTACCAGGTCAGTGTGACAGGAGGTAAAGATAAGTTAAGATATTATCTGTCCATCGGTCACAACATCAATAATGGCATCGTTAAAAACTCCAACTTTCAGCGGACTTCCATCAGGTTAAACCTCAATAGCCAGGCTACTAAGCGCTTAGGCATTGGTGGCAATCTCACTGTAAGCGATGTTGGTTCCAGCTTTATTCGTACAGAGGGCGATAGACAAAATGCAGGCGTTTCGAGCGTTATGTATTCTGCGCTGAGATATAGACCAACTAAACCCATTTTCCTTAGTGAGGAGGACGATGAGTTTGCTGTAGATCAGGAAGTATCAAACCCCCTGGCATTAGTAGAAAAAGTCACCAATACAACAAATCGGCTGGCAGTGATCGGCAATCTATATGGTGAATATCAGATTTTGGAAGGCTTAAAATTTAAGACAACAGGCGCTTTCAACTACAACTCTAGTCGGGACAATTTTTATGCACCACAGGAAGGAACTTACTTAGGTGCAATTAACGGAGGCATAGGCAGGGTTGGATTTTTTAATAGAAGCAACCTTACCAACACAAATGCATTGAACTACAACAAGACCATTGGCAATCATCGTATTAACGCCGTTGGTGTTTTCGAAATAATTTATGATGAGTTGTACCGCGTTTTGGACGAAGGAGCAGGTTTTGTTAATGACAACTTGCGTGAGCATGATCTTTCCTCAGCATCCAACGCCAGCAAACCCAGAAACTATACTGAGGAATGGGGCTTAGTATCATACCTGGCACGGATAAATTATTCATATGCAGACAAGTATTTGTTTTCGGCTTCCGGCAGGTACGATGGCTCCTCCCGTTTTGGAGAAAACAACAAATACGCCTTTTTCCCATCAGCTTCTGCGGGCTGGGTTGTTTCAAATGAAGCGTTTATGGAAAACCTGGATTTCCTGAGTCAGTTAAAAATCAGGGTGAGCTATGGCGTGGTAGGTAACCAAAGTATTCCACTCTATTCATCTACAAGTCCCTTTGCAAGTGATGCTTATGTATTAAACAATTCACTTGTCACGGGATTTCACTCTTCGCGAATTGCCAATCCTGATTTGCGTTGGGAACAAAAAGTGCAAACCAATTTTGGCATCGATTTCAGCTTTCTTGAAGGAAGAATTAGCGGTACGACCGAATACTATAAGGACGTAACCAAGGACCTGCTATTAGCCAAAAGGGTACCGATAAGTTCGGGTTATTCCAATGTGATTAGTAACATAGGAAGTATAGAAAATAGTGGCTTTGAATTTTCTCTGAACACGGTGAACATCAACCGGCAGTTTAGCTGGCGCACCAGTTTCAATATATCTTTCCCAAAAACTTTGGTAAAAAGCCTGGGTGAAGATCAGTTTTTGCTGGCAGGTTATACTGACTTTATTATTAAAAATTCTCAAATCGTGCAAGTCGGAGAACCACTGGGTCAGTTTTACGGCTACATAAATGAAGGTATCGCCCAGACCGCTGATGACGTACCCTATACATTAGGAAATACCTTCATCGGAGATTATAAATTTAGGGACATAAGCGGACCTGAAGGGGTGCCAGATGGTCTCATTAGCCAGGAATTTGACAAAGTAGTAATAGGCAATGCCAATCCGGATTTTTTTGGAGGTATCACCAATTCCATGAGCTACAAAAATTTAGAGTTTAGTTTTTTCTTTCAAGGTACCTTCGGGAATGACATCATGAATGTGAATAAGGCCTTTATAGAAAGCTCAAAGCCAAATAGCAACCTTTTGGTTTCTGCTCTGGATGCCTGGACACCGACAAATACTGATGCAGAAGTGCGCATGCTTTCATTCAAAAATGTGGATGTAGATGCCAATACGCGGTATGTAGAAGATGGGTCATATTTACGACTTAAGAATGTAACGTTAGCGTATAATCTGCCAGGTGAGATCACGTCACGCCTCGGACTCACCAATGTACAACTGAGCCTATCCGGCCAAAATCTACTTACGTTTACCAAATACTCCGGAATGGATCCTGAAGTTGATGCCTTCCGCAACAACAGCCTGAGTTTTGGCCACGACGTGTTTGGATATCCGCAATCGAGAATAATAAGCGGAGGCTTTTCGGTAACTTTCTAAATGCACCCATTAACATTAAATAACATGAAACATATAAAAACACTTAGCTTGTTTATGGTTTTAATAGGGACTGTAGCTTGCAACGATTTTCTTGAAGAAACTCCAAAATCTTTTATTGCACCTCAAAATTTTTATAAAACTGAGGGAGATGCCCTGGCTTCGATGTATTCTATTTACGATGCTTTGGGTAGTGGAAACGGGGTATATTATAGGTGGTATCGCGACCTGACTTTGATGCTTTCGGATGAAGGATATGGTCCGACCAATAACAGTCTTTTTTGGACACTAAATACGTACACGCATGATGGCAGAAATACCATGATTACACAGTTGTGGCAGTTTACCTATGCTGCCATAGACCGAGCCAATGCTACCATAGACAATGTTACTGAAATGACTATAAATCAGCAATTAAAGGATCAGATCATTGGGGAGGCAAAATTTTTAAGGGCTTTAAACTATTTTAACCTGGTACGACTTTATGGGCCGGTGCCGCTTTCTCTGGAAGAAACAAAATCGGTAAATGGCCTGGAGCGTCCCACATCCAGCATCGAAGATATTTATAAAGCCATTCTTGACGATTTGATTGAGGCCGAAAAATATGTGCCTGTCAGAAAGAGAGGTTCTGCAGCGGCAAATGGTCTAGCAGATCTGGGAGCGGTAAAGATGCTTTTGGCGAAAGTATATATGACAATGGCGGGTTATCCTCTCAACGATGCCGCCAAATGGCCTTTGGCATTAGAAAAAGCTAAAGAATTGTATACCTCAAGGGCAGACTATGGATTCGGACTTTGGAGTAACTATCTTGACGCTTTTGAACCAAAAAATGAAAATGGCAAAGAAGACATTTTCTCCATCCAATTCAAGGCAGGTTTTGGAGCACCTTTCGTAGGAGAGGGAAGTTTGCAGCATATTGATGTATTTCAGGGCATTAAAGGACGGAGAGGTAATTACCTCAACAGGCCTTCTGAAAAACTATTTTTATCTTTTAACTCCACAGATAAAAGACTGTTGGCACTGCCCAATTTCAGAATTGTACTTGGTGATACTACCTATTTCGCAGACACATCCAAAGACAGGATATTCTATAAGTTTGTAGAACAGGATGTAGTTGACAAAAATAGTGCTCCAAATGATACGGAAAAGAATTTTCCGGTTTACAGGTATTCCGATCTTTTACTCATGTTGGCAGAGGCTGAAAACGAAGTAAACGGACCTGCCGCTGCCTATCCTTACCTCAAAGAAGTTACGGATCGAGCCGGTGTTCCGGAGGCGACGGGGCTGTCTAAGGATGAAATGCGGACATTTCTGATGGATGAAAGAATGAGAGAACTTCATAATGAGGGAAGTCGTTGGTTTGATATGGTGCGACAGCAAATGATCATGGAGGAAGTTGCCGAGGCAAGCACAATCAACTCCGTTCAAATTCCTGGTATTCCACAAGAGCATCATTACTTTTTACCTTATCCGGTAGATGAACTAGCCGTAAATGATCAAATAAGCCAAAGGCCTGGATATTAATTAAACTGAACAAGAATAAAGAAGGAAAAGGAAAGTGCCTCATATTATCTGGCACTTTCCTTCACCTTAATGTTTCATTTTATTGAATATCTGAAAGAAGTTTTGTCAAATGACGAAAGATAAGCATGGGTAAGACATCGCTTATACCTTGATTTTATCTAAACCCAAAATTTTCCTCTGATATATTCATCAGAGAACATAGTGTTCCCAGACTCCGTCTTGCTGCTCATGCATACCACTGACCCCAAGTATAGTGAAAATTGATGCCGCTTTGGCTCGTAAAATTTTGTATAAATTAATAAAACCTAAACATTTATGGAAAATTCAACACTCACAAACCATCCCCTAGTATTTAGAATCTCAGTTTTATTTTATTGTCTGATTTTGATGACAGGAAGCGTACTGGCAAAAAATGTGTACGTTGACGCTAATGTAGGTTCTAATAACAACAATGGAACCCTCTCCTCGCCATATCTAACGATCTCATACGCAGTGCAAAACATGTCTTCTGGAGATGTTTGCTTTATAAGGAATGGGGTGTACCGTGAAACGGTAGTGGTCGATAAAGACAACCTTTCCTTTAAAAATTATAATAATGAATACGTGTTGATCACTGGGGCCGATGTAGTAAATGCTTGGTCAACCCATGCCCAGGGTATCTATAAAGCGGCTTTTTCCAGCGAAGCAACTATGGTTTTTTTAAACGGACAAAGAATGAATTGGGCTCGTTGGCCAAATGAAGACGGCAACATGTTCAATATAGATGATCACACTACCTTCATCAATACCAGATCTGGCTCAGGAACAAGTGCCTCTGGAACCGTTGAGTTTCCTTCGATGAGCAGCATGCCAAACAACCACTGGGTAGGCGCCTGGGTAATAGGCCGGGCAGATGAGCTTAACTGGTGGACTGCGAACAAAGGTCAGGTAGTTGCGTCTTCTGGAAAAACTGTAACATGCGACAAGCTATCCTGGAACTGGGCAAATGGCGACCCTGTCAGATGGCAGGGGCAAGGTTTGGGTTTTATTATTGGCCATCTAAATGCACTGGATGCTGAAAAAGAGTGGGTGTGGTCAAATGATCAAATTTATATTAAGCCACCTGCTGGTATTGATATAAACAATGTCACAGTCGAAGCAAGAGTACGAAAATTTGGTTTTGACCTAAATAACAGGTCGGCCATAATAATAGAGGGTATAAATTTTAAGGCTGCCGGAATTCAAATGATTGGTTCATCCGCTTGTACCATCAGCAATTGTAGCTTCAGGTATGGTTCAGCTTTTTCCACTTACTCTGGCCATCCGTGGGGAAATTATTCAAATGGTGATGCTACTATCCACGTGTCTGGAAATAGTAATACCATCGAAAATACGTATATAGGTAAAACCTGGGGACATGGAATCAGCGTATGGGGAAACAATAATATCATTACCAATTGCTTAATTGAACATTGCAACTGGATGGGAGAGCGTTTAAGTCCGGTTTTCAACACAGGTGATGATAATGAAATTACGCACAATACTTTGAGATATGCCGGAAGAGATGGTATAGAGCTGGGAAACAATACATGGATAAATAAATATGCAAAAAGAGCAACTATAAAGCACAATATAGTTTCTGATATGGGCTATTTCTGCCCGGATGGAGGTGTGCTCTACACCAACCATCAATCCGGCACCAATCCTGTGGCAAATACAGAAATTGCTTATAATATTTGGGATACCTACCATGCTCCTCAAGCGCATTCTCATGGAGGAATTTATTTGGACAATGGCAGCAGTGGCTACTCCATTCATCACAATTTGATTAAAGGGGTAAACCACGGGGTACACATTAATGATTTTAATGCCAATCATAATCCTCATGATATTTATATCTACCACAATACGATTATCGATGTGGAAAAGCCAAATGAATGGCATTCAAGACCCGGTTCTACTGCATACAACATAGAGGCTCGGAATAATCATACGAATTCCACCAATGGATTTGAAGCAACTATCAAAAGTAATAACCGCACCAATGTTTCACTAAGCGAGTTGAATGCGGCAAATAATTATACGTTAAAATCAACCTCAGCCTCTATTGATGGAGGTATGGTTATTCCAGGTATAAATGATGGTTATAATGGTGCCGCCCCTGATTTAGGTGCATATGAGTTTGGCACAGCGCCTTGGAGTGCTGGTGCTAACATCACAGTACCTTCTTTCCCAGACGAAGCACCTGAGTCAGATCAGCTAATCAGCGTTGGCAATGCTGTAGGTCAGGTAAGTCCAGGAGAAACGTATGAAATTGAAATTCAATACAGTGCTACAGTTACCCGTGATATTGTCATTAAATTTCAACTTGATGAAAGCCCGTGGACTTCTTATACCTCCACTGGTTTCGATATTAGGATCTCAAACGTGGCTGTAGGTGTTCATACTCTTATTGCAAATATTGAAATAAGTGAAAATATTCCGGTAGCAGCCGATAAATATCAATGGAGAGTTGTATTGGCTCCCATAGGAGGGAATGGCTTCAATCAACTCGATGATTTTAGTGTAAATAACGTAGATTGTGTGCTGCCATTTTCTATTATCGAAGGTACCTATTACCTGAAAAACAAGAATAGCGGGCGCCGTATGCGCCCATCTGGCACAGGTCTGGGTGTAGCGCTTGAGCAAGGGGAGGCAGACGGCACTGGAGACCTTTACAAATGGCAATTATCCCTGGCCGAACCAGGGTATTATTTCATTACCAATGCGTCTACAGGGTATGAAATGCGAATTGATGAATGTGGCACAGCTGACCTTACCATGATCGAAACACACCAGGGAACCGGGGATTGTGTGCGCTGGCAGTTATCGGAGGCAGAGGCGGGCTATTATTTTCTTACCCCAAAGGATGCTATTGTAAAAGGGGTGCCAGGTGTAAAAATCCGTAATAAAGACTGTGCCCTCAGTGATGGTGTACACTTGGAAGCTTTTGATGGCACCGGAGATTGCGTGCGTTGGGCACTCGAACTTACCAACGGAGCAGGTACCACTTCCCTGGCAATCAACAGCGGCGGCAGTGCCTTCACCGCTGGCAATGACCAGCAGTTCATAGCCGATGCCTATGTAAGCGGTGGTAGTACCCATACCTCTGTAGATAATATTACCGGAACAGTCGACGATCCATTATACCGCAGCGAACGCTTTGGAAACTTCACATACAATATTCCAGTAACCAACGGGGATTATATAGTAAGGTTAAAATTTGCCGAAATATACTTTACTGCCATCAACAAGCGCAAGTTTGATGTGAAAATCGAAGGTAATCTGGTGATCAACGACATTGATATTTTTGCTCAGGTAGGACACGATGCCGCCTACGACGAAACACACCAGGTAAACGTTACTGACGGCATGTTAAACATCCAATTTATTGGTGTTACCAACAATGCCAAAGTATCTGCCGTAGAAGTTTATCCTCAGGCAACAGCAAATCGCAATGCATTTACCGCATTTGATGAAACTGAACCAATGCACAAAAATCTACTGCTCTATCCTAATCCAGCCAAAGGTCAGGTGCAGTTGTCCATGACCGGTTACAAACCTCAGGAAGCAACCATCCGAATTATTGATCTCTACGGTCGTATAATGTATAAAGAAGGAATTTATGTGGATGCTGAGTTATATCATCGACAAATCAACACTTCTGATTTGTCGAAAGGACTATACATTTTGCAAATACAAAGCCCTGAAATCAATAAAGGTTTAAGTTTGATGATACACTAACCTAGCAATAGCTAGCTCGATGCAAATGATGAAATAAGGGCAGTCTCTCCAAAGTTGCTTTCCAAAATGCTATAAAGCAGTAATATGCATGATGACCCTGCAGCTGCAATTTTGTATGTCCTTACTGTTTGTAGAGTTGCATTTGATTTCAGAACTACACCCGGATTATTAATAGAACTACCCTGGTTGGACAAGGAGCAATCGGAATAGGTGGTTAATATTTTAATCTGGGTGTAGTTTTAGATGAACAGTAATGAGATTTTTTTGAATTACGCTCCCTCAGCGTTATCCACAGGACACTCTGAGGCTCTTTGATTTGATAGCAGCTTAATTTCAGTGTATGGGGCATTTCGATCCACAGATATGTATTGCTACTACTCCGCACGTCTCAATACTTTTTTTATTTTGTTATAATCATTCAGGTTGATAAAACTCCATATTTTATTGTACAATGAAAATTTGTACTTATTGTAGAAAGTTGCACACACCAGTTCAAACTCAGTATGTGTGTTCATTTTGTTAATGGAGGCAATGATTTCACCTGTATTTTTTTTTATAATATGATCATGAATCTCATCTGCTAGTATTTGTATTCTGCTGAAATCTTTTGAATATACTGTTTCCATCCGTGCCAGGTTTTATTATATTTCAAAAAATAGGATAAAAGCAAGATATTGCGAAATTTGCAACCCAAACTTAACCGTTATTTATTATACGGTTTTTTTCTGCTTAATGGTCGGCGCATTATATTAAATAAATGTTTTGAAAATGGGCTATAGCGACATTTTCCTATATAATTGTCGAAAAAATACGCTTCTGCTTTTTAGATGACTCCAAAGCCTATATGATTGTCATTGCTTTTCCGTGTCAGCCGGTAAGCTGCTAGTCAACACAGCTAATATCAAAATTTCAAATTTCTCATTATAGATGTGAAATTAGGTTTTAACCTCTAATCAATGGCTTGGATTTTTACAGTTGGGCATCGGGCAGATGCTTTATTTTTTTCAAACTTATATATCATTCCATAATTTGCGGACACACTCAATAGTATAAATTATGAAACATCTATATCTGGTGCCATGGATATCTGTAGTCTTACTTTCTTGCGGAAAACAGCAACCTCAAGATCATGCACAGACGCATCATCCCAATGTAATTCTCATACTAACTGATGACCAGGGCTGGGGCGACCTTGGCATACATGTTAATGAAGAAATAGCAACCCCGACTCTCGACCAGATGGCTCGGAATAGTGCAGAATTCCAGCATTTTTATGTAAGTCCGCTGTGTGCGCCTACCCGGGCAAGCTTGCTTAGCGGTAAATATTATTTACGCACAGGCACCTCGTGGGTGAGCAAAGGCCTCGAAAATATGGATTCAGATGAAATAACTATGGCAGAGATTTTTCAATCTGCAGGATACGCCACCGGGGCTTTTGGCAAATGGCACAATGGCGCTCACTTCCCGGAGCATCCAAATCAGCAGGGATTTGATGAATTTATCGGATTTAGTGCCGGACATTGGAACAACTATTTCAATACCACCTTGCAGCACAATAATAAGCCCCTTGCCAGTGAAGGCTACATTACCGATGTGCTCACCGATCAGGCTATACGGTTTATAGAACGAAACATGACCAAACCCTTTTTCTGCTATATTCCCTTTAATGCGCCACATGGGCCTTTTCAGGTGCCTGATAGGTATTTCGAAAGATACAAAGCTTTGGGATTCAACGACAAGGATGCCGCGGTTTACGGCATGTGCGAAAATATTGACGACAACGTTGGGCGAATACTTGACAAAATAGATGAATTGGAGTTGACATCGAATACAATAGTCATATTCATGACCGACAACGGATCCAATGGCGAACGATATAACGGTGGCATGCGTGGCGTGAAAGGCAGCATTCACGAAGGAGGCGTCAGGGTGCCATGTTTTGTACAATGGGAGGGAACCATCCATCCCAAATCTATACCAGACATAGCTGCACATATAGATATGCTCCCGACCCTGGTAACATTGTGCAATCTTACCATGCCAGCCGGCCTCGCCATAGATGGCATAGATCTGAGCGGTCTCTTGCGCTCCGATACTGCCACAGTCGATTTCAGACTGATTTTTACTAAGAAATCCACAGAATCCATCATCCCCGACGGCGCCGTGCGCAGCGATAGGTATCGTTTTGTAATTGAAGATGGCGATACCATGCTCTTTGATATGATCGGAGATCCCGGGCAAAAATACAACAGGGCAAGCGATGAGCCTGCCATAGTAGCGGAGATGGCAGAATCATACGGAGCCTGGTTTGAAAAAGTAAAAAGTGAATTTGAACCCAATACCCAAATAAAAATAGGTTATAAAGACGAGTCGAACATTTACCTGCCCGCACATGAGGCAAATTTTTCTGGTGAAATCAGATTTAAAGGCGGTTACGGATGGGCACACGATTGGCTGATCGATTGGCAAAGCACCAATGATTCTATCTGGTGGGAAGTGATGGTCGATGAGCCTTTTGAGTACGAACTCTCGATATTGTATGCTTGTGAACCATTGCACACGGGCTCCCAAATCGTAGCTAAGTCTGGCAAGCAGGAACTGAGTGCCGTCATTTCGGAAGCGCATTATCCACCATACGTTCAAGGCCATGACCGTATAGAAAGAAAGGAGGTTTATGAACGCGAATGGGCTAGTCTGCCAATGGGTAAATGGCGCCTGGCTGAAGGCAAACAACATTTGGTGTTTAAAACTCCTCATATCGCCAAGGGCACAGTGGGGGAGATCAAAGGAATTGCCTTGCAAAAAGTGCATCCTAGCACCAAGAAGCCATCAGATAGGTGAGCTCGCCTGATCAAGGTTGGCTAATTTTTGCAATTGGTGGCGCACAATCCGCGATCTGCACTTGTCGGGAATAAGAAGCTAAAAAATCTTTCCGGTAAATGTATATTGCCGTTCTTTAAGGATGCGAATAGATGCAGGGTTTACCTTTAGTAAGGCTTGGGGCATGAAGATAAAAATCGCTGTTTATATTTTTTTGGATGTATGACTATAACAGCGGCGCGATAATAATTTAATTGAATAAGATAAAGGAATATCGAGATTGAGTTTAGTAGAGTTTCATAATGAGAAAGACAATTTTGTGTGGTCAAAATTCCGCGAAGGTAACCCTCGTGCTTTTGAATTGATCTATGAGCGAAACATACAATTACTGGCCAATTTCGGCAGGCGTATTTGCACCGATGATGACATGGTGAGTGATGCTATTCAGGATGTATTTGTAGATCTATGGCGAAATAGGGAGAATCTGGGGCAAACTGATTCTATCAAGTATTATTTAATCAAAGCATTTCGTCGAAACCTGGTAAAAAAACTTATTTCTGCTCGAAAATTTGAATATGGAGAAAACAATTTGAGCGGTTTCGAGGGGGAATTTGAATTGTCGCATGAAGTAATGATCATGGACAAAGAATATGAAACAGAAAAAATAGAAAGATTGATTGCCCACTTGGGTGCTTTGCCACCCCGGCAAAAGGAAGCGCTTTTTTTAAGGTTTTATGGCGAGCTAAATTATAGCGAAATTGCAAAAATCATGGAAATCAACCAGCAATCTGCCTACAATATGGTTTTTAGGGCATTGGAAGTGTTGAGAAAGGAGCTGACTCTGTCTTTGTCTGCCCTATCGGTCTTGCTAAACATGTTTTTCGAATCGCTTTAGTGGTAATTTTCCGCTTGATTATTTTCCAAAATTCCTATTTTTTGAGCCTTTACTTAGGTAATAAATAAAAATTTGTAATTTTTTTGATCGGTGGAGGGTAATTTTTCTAATACCAACTCCTATAAGGTGGAAAGACTATTTAGACAACAATTACTACATGCATCCTGAAATTAATATAGGTAAATTGCTCATGGACGAATCTTTTTTGGATTGGGCAAAAAATCCAGGCAGCGAAAATGGCAAATTTTGGGAAGCCTGGCTTGCTCAAAATCCTCAAAAGCGAGAGGAGGCCAACCTTGCCAGAAAAATGATTCTTTCAATCACTTTCCAAGATAAATCCTTCGATAAATCCGAAATAACCAGGATGTGGGAAAGCATCAAGTCCGAATCACATGGTTTTGGCGGATCGCAATCATTGTCCGGGAAGCGCACTAGGTTTATCAATTTGCCACGCCTGCTCAAAGTGGCCGCTATTCTTATACCATTTATGATCGCTGCTGCATTATTCGTTTTCGTAAAGAGCAAACCGCGTGTAGAAACTGTGCAGGTGCAGCAAAATATAGAAAAGCACAACCCCAAAGGCCAAAAACTCACGGTGTTCTTGTCTGACGGATCGAAAGTAAAGCTCAATGCCGATAGCAAAATCAGCTATAGCAAGCCCTTTGGCAAAACCAATCGTCAGGTATATTTGGAAGGGGAAGCATTTTTTGAGATAGCTCCCGATGCATCAAGGCCCTTTGTAGTAACAACAGGACAAATTGACACCAGGGTAGTGGGTACCTCCTTCAATATCAAAGCATATCCGGCTGAAAACAATATTACAGTAGCAGTAAAAACCGGGACAGTTTCGGTAACTGACAACAGCGACGCGAAAGCAAACCACCCTTCGCACGAAGCCATCCGGCTGTCTCCCAGCGAAATGCTCACCTACTCCAATACTTCAAGTTTTACCAAAGTAACAAGCTATAACGAAAACGAGGTGCTTGGATGGAGTGAAGGAGTGTTGTATTTCAACAATGCCACTATGGAGGAATTTGTTGCCGAGCTGGAAAGATGGTATGGAGTCGATATTGTGGTGGAGCGAACGGTGCCTATAAAAAAAGGTATCGTTGGGCAGTTTAAAGACCAGACGCTCGAAGAAATATTGATGGGAACCAGAGATGCCTCAGAATTTGAGTATGAGTTTAAGGATGATAAGGTGATAATAAGATAAAGAGATAAAAATGAAAAACAATTCAAGCTAAAAAAAAGCCAGCTAAAAGCTGGCTAATCCAATGCTCAAAGGGGGCTTTTATTTCATTGGCGTGAGACAGGCCCACAAAAGCATTTACCGTTCATGTTAAATCTAAATGTTCAACAAAAACTATGTTAAATTATGAGATTATTTGTACTTAGACAAATTGTGACTATGTCAAAATTTGCATTTTACGCCCTAATGCTGCAATGTTTTTTTGTCGGTTTGTTATTAGCCGATGATGCTAAAAGCCAGGAATCGAGTATCGAAGAGATATATGTGAGTTTGCAGCTCAAAGATGCCACTTTAAAGGATGTTTTTAAAAGCCTTGAAAGCAAAACAAAGTTCAGTTTCAGCTACAACCAGGGTGTGATCAATGTCGATGAAAAATTGGAATCGATTTCAGAAAGCGGTTCCCTTGGTGATGTACTCAGGCAGATTTCGAAAGAAACCCAACTCAACTTTAAGCGCATAGATAATAATATTTATGTAAGCAAAAGAAAATTGCTGGAAGCCTCGGTAACTGAAAAGTTCAATGCAAATACCGAATTGCAATCGCGAACCATTTCCGGCAAAGTCACCTCCTCAGAAGACAATTCTGAATTGCCGGGTGTAAGTGTACTGATCAAAGGCACCTCTGTGGGCACGGTCACCGATATAGAAGGTAACTATTCATTGAGCGTACCCGAGGGAAGTACTCTGGTATTCAGTTATGTTGGTTTTGTAAGCGAAGAGGTAGAAGTAGGTAACAAAAGTGTAATAGATTTTAGCCTTACCCCAGACCTCACCCAATTAGAAGAAATTGTAGTGGTAGGCTATGGAACAGTAAAGAAAAGTGATCTCACAGGTTCTATTTCGTCTGTGAAATCTGAAGAGCTGACTGCTTATCCGGCTGTTGGCGCAGTACAGGCCTTGCAGGGAAGGGCTGCCGGCGTGCAGGTGACGGCCAACAACGGTGAGCCCGGCGCATCTTACAAAGTCCGTGTCCGTGGTGGTACTTCTATCAACGCCAGTAGTGATCCTTTGTATGTTGTCGATGGATTTGTAGGGGGCACAATTCCTCCACCAGAAGATATTGCGTCGATGGAAATCTTGAAGGACGCATCTGCCACTGCCATTTATGGTTCAAGGGGAGCCAATGGCGTAATCATGATCACGACCAAAAGGGGAAGATCGGGCAAGACACAAATTGAATACAATGGATCATATTCATTTCAAGAAGAAATCAACAGGTTGGAATTGTTGGATGCCGATCAGTTCGTAGATTATATGCAAGATTTCAATTCAAATTTTGCTAGCAGGGGATCGAATACAGATTGGCAAGAACAAATTTTTCAGCAGGGTATTATCAATAACCACCAGCTTGCCGTTTCTGGGGGGAGCGATAATGTAAATTACTATATATCTGGAACATACTACGATCAAACAGGTTTGATTGTAGGTTCAGGCTATGACCGCCTGTCCGTGACCAGCAACATTGAGATTAAGGCTACTGATAAATTAAAATTGGGGGCCAATATTTTTGTACGCAGGTTCAATAAAGAAGGGGTGAATACACAAGAAGGATCTGGCGGAACAAATTCCACAGGCGTAGTTGCCTCTGCATTTAAATTCGAACCCGATCTGGGTATCTACAATGACGACGGCACCTTTACCCGTGCCACACTCAACGACCCTCACGACAACCCATATGCCGTTGCTACACAAAATACAGATGAAATACTAAATGATAGGCTTCAAACCAATTTCTTTGGAGAATATGAGTTTATTGAAGGTTTAAAACTAAGGGTGACCCTGGGTGCATCAACCAACAATGAAAGGCGAGGAAGATTTACCCCATCCACACTCAACGCAGGTGGAGGAGCCATCAATGGTTCTGGACGCATAGATGGTTCGAAAGATACAGACATCATCAATGAGAATTACCTGACTTATACAAAAGAATTTGGGGGTGTTCATAGCTTAGGGCTTTTGGCTGGCTATTCTTACCAAATTTCAAAAGATGAAAACTGGATGGCACGCTCAACTACTTTTCCATCTGATGGGCTAATTTATTGGAATCTTGGAAGCGGATCGACTTATCTCCAACCAACATCAGGGACCAGTGAATGGGAAGTTTCGTCCTATTATGCCAGGGTCAATTATTCACTATTTGATCGCTATAAACTGACCGCGACTGCCCGTTATGACGGTTCCTCAGTTTTTAGTGAAGGCAACAAATGGTCGTTTTTCCCTTCAGGCGCCCTGGCTTGGGATATTAAAGGAGAGCAATTTATGCAAGATGTAAATGCCGTTAGTATGGCCAAATTGAGAGTAAGCTATGGTTTAACAGGAAACAGAGCTATTGCGCCTTATGGCACTTTCGCCCTTCTTGATAGTAGAATAATTACTTCTCAAAATAATAGTGTAGTTAATGCAGTGGCATCTTTACAACCAGCCAATCCTGACTTGGTATGGGAAAGCACAGCACAGTTCGATGTTGGAGCAGATATTGGGTTTTTGGATGATCGTATCAATTTAATCGCGGATTATTATAGCATGATAACCAGTGATTTGTTATTTGGTGCCTCATTGCCCGAGTACTCAGGATACCTTAACTTAACGCCTGTAGTGAACTTTGGAAAAGTTAAAAATAGTGGATTTGAATTCACTATAGATAGTAGAAATTTGGTTGGTGAATTTAAGTGGGATATGAACTTTAACATTTCGGCCAATAGAAACGAAATATTGGAATTGCCTAATGACGATCAAGAGCAACGGTATACCTCTGGCCCTGGACATATGGTGGGCATAGGAGAAACACAGATTCTTCGAGTAGGGGAATCAGTAGGAGCATTTTATGGATTTGTCTATGATGGAGTTTATCAGGAAAATGACGATTTTTTGCCTGGAGGCGGTTTCGAACAAACTGCAGGTGGTGAAAAATTCAGGGATATCAATGGAGTAAAAGACTCAGAAGGAATACTAACCGGAGAAGCAGATGGCAAACTCAACAATGACGACAGGACCATTATTGGCAATCCAAACCCCGACTTTATTTGGGGATGGAACAACAGCTTTATGTACAAGGGATTTGATCTCAATATTTTCGTTCAGGCTTCACAAGGTAACGATATCATGAGCTTTACTTTAATGGAATTGAACCTCCTGAATGGCTCAAACAATGCCACTACCGATGTACTTAATCGTTGGACACCAACCAATACCGATACTGACATTCCCAAATCATTTGGAGGCAGATCGCGTCGTTCATCATCCCGTTTTGTATATGATGGCAGTTTTGTTAGGTTAAAGAACATTGCCTTGGGGTACAATTTCCCACAGTCTATTGTGGAAAATTTAAAAATGCAAAAAATTCGTGTTTATGTAAGTGCTCAAAATCTGCTGACAATAACAGATTATCCAGGATATGACCCGGAGGTGAACTATAGGACTGATGGAGGTGCAAATGGTAATAAAAATTTAGGCTTGGATTATGGAAGCTACCCAAATGCTAAATCTTTTACTTTTGGTGTTAGCCTTGGATTTTAATATTGTCTAGTAAACTAAAAAATATTCTAATATGAAAAATATATTAAATAAAATAGTGGTGCTGACTTTGTTCGCATCAGCATTTTCTTGTACAGATTTGGCCGAGGAGCCGGTTGGGTTGTTGGCTCCGGAATCTTTTTTTAAAACAGCAAAGGATGTAGAAACATCAATTTATGGAGCCTATGGTTTGGCTGCCTCAGAAGAATACTATGGAAGGAAGCTGTCATTATCACTTCTCTTAAGGGGTGATATGGCCGATATAGGAGATCGAAAAACCCCTGCCAGAAGGCAGCAAGTCAATGATTTCAATATGGATTCGAATAATGACATGGTTACCTCTTTTTGGCCAAGGTCTTATCAGATCATAGCTGCTGCAAATGTGGCATTGGAAGGTGCCAATAGTTTAACTTTGGGTGAGGAAGTACTAAATCCTCTTAAGGCTGAAGCCATGTTTATGCGGGCTTTTGTTTACTATCACTTAGTGCGTCTTTTTGGCGAAGTCCCTTTGGTTTTACAACCTGTAGTTGATATTGAGGCAGCTAGAACCATGTCCAAATCTTCTGTGGCAGATATTTATAAATTGATCAAAGAAGATTTAGAATATGGAAAGCAATGGTTGCCGGATACTTATAGCAATAACCTGCGTACCAGACCCACCAAAGCAAGTGCAGCAGCTTACTTGGCTTCCATGCATTTGACCTTGGGCGATTTTTCAGAGGCATATAAAGAAGCCAAATGGGTGATTGACAATGAGGTCAAATTTGATCTTAACTTAGAATCAAACTTTCAGGATCTATTTAATGCAACCAAACAAGACAAGCAAAAAGAAATTCTATTTGCTTTGGATTTCCTTGGACTGAACACTGGTGAATATAATACCAACCAAGACTACTTGGGTTCTGTGACTGGGCCTCGCGCCGTGTCAAATGGCGAAGATATTGAGGAAGGATGGAGTGTCGCCGTGCCTACCATGGAGGTTTTTAATACCTGGGATTCACGTGACTATCGCAAAAAAGTGAGTTTCATGGATTCTGGTATGGTGAAGGGCGTGTGGTCTGGCTATGACAAGTTTGCCCCGAACCATGGCTCTGCCAGGCCCCACATAGCCAAATACTTTCGATATCCAGGAAAAAGCGGTATCAATGCAAATGATGCTGATACCAATGTGCCATGTATGCGTTATGCCGAAGTATTGTTGATCGCTGCAGAAGCCTTGAACCAAACCAGCGGGCCAAATGCCGAAGCTGAAGGATACATCAACAGGATTCGCGAAAGGGCCAGGAACTGGGATGGAACGATAGTCGATTTTCCGGCAAATGTGTCTACCGGACTTGGCAAAGCAGCGTTTCACGATTTGGTGATTGAAGAGCGCAGACTGGAACTCGCATTTGAATTCAAGCGATGGTACGATATCAAACGCTTGCAAATCGGCGATGAAGTATTCAAAGGACCCGGTTCGCTAGAGCCACACCCGACCTTTGATGCGACAAGGGATTATTTCTTCCCTTTACCACAAGATGAATTGGATAGAAACGAAAATTTAAAACCTCAAAATTCAGGGTATTAAAAAATTAAATAAATTCAAGCCCATCGTAATTGGTGGGCTTTTTTTTTGTTGTTTCATTAAAATTTAAAAAAATATGAAAACCAGTTTAATTACTTTTCTAACAGTGCTTAGTGCCATTTTTTCATGTAGCGATTCCCGAAAGGATTCCGACAAGGTAGAGACTTCGGATTTTGTTTCCAAAAGCTTTGACGTGGCCAGTCAACACCTAAGCAATGCAGTGGCCGAATATCAGGATTTGTCCCAATTTCCCCGATCGACCAATCCTGACGGCAGCTTGCATGCCATACCTGCCCGAGACTGGACCAGCGGGTTTTTCCCCGGCAGCCTTTGGTATATGTATGAATATTCCAATGAAGAAAAATTTAAAGAAGCCGCAACAAAATGGACGGAGGCCCTCTCCGAACAACAATACAATACCGCTACCCACGATGTGGGTTTCATGATCAATTGCAGCTACGGCAATGGACTGCGCCTTACTGAAAATAAAGCATACCAGGATGTGATGGTTCAAACAGCCAGGTCGCTGATGACCAGATACGACGAAACCGTAGGTTGTACCAAGTCATGGGATTGGTCAAAAAGGTGGCAGTTTCCGGTAATCATCGACAACATGATGAACATGGAATTGTTATTTGAGGCCAGCAAGCTATCTGGCAACGACACCTTCCGCAATGCAGCCATAAATCATTCGCTCACCACCATCAAAAATCATTTTCGCGATGACCACAGTTCGTATCACGTGGTGGATTATGATTCGATCACAGGCGAAGTACTGGAAAAAGTAACGCATCAGGGAGTGTCAGATGAATCGGCCTGGGCAAGAGGACAAGCCTGGGGATTGTATGGATTTACGGTGCTTTACCGCGAAACCAGGGATGAGGTGTTTTTGAATCAGGCAAAAAATATCGCAGGATTCATTCTAAGCCACACCCAAACACCAGACGATTTGGTGCCTTATTGGGATTATGATGCTCCCGGCATTCCCGAAGTGCCCCGAGATGCTTCTGCCGCGGCCATCATAGCCAGTGCCCTGCTGGAGCTCAGCAGCTATGATCAGGAACAATCAGCCAAATACTTCGATCATGCCGAAGGCATCCTTACCAGTCTGGCTTCGGACGAGTACCTGGCCGCACCTGGCACCAACAACAATTTTATCCTGAAGCATAGTACCGGAAATTTACCGGCAAATTCAGAGATTGATGTGCCCTTAAACTATGCCGATTATTATTTTCTCGAGGCCCTGTTGAGGTATAAGAAGATGAATAAGTAGTCATAAGCTTTAAGCCAACAAGCCACAAGAATCAAAATGCTGATGCCCCAAGTTGCTCAGCTTTTGTCTTGTGGCTTGTAGTTTGCGGCGTTCAGCTTTCAGCCTGTAGCGTACAGCATATATAATATTCGCGCCCTATTGTCTCCTCAAAATTATATACTGACATTTGCCGAATGGCTCAAGCTCCAACTTCAATATTCATGGTCAGGCCCGACCATTTTGGTTTCAACTACGAAACTGCTGAATCCAATGCCTTTCAGCAAGAAATCCTTATTGGCGAAAAACAAATCGTAAAACAACTTGCCCTCGATGAGTTCGATGCCTTTGTCGATAATTTGCGCAAACACCAAATCGATGTTTATGTATTCGATTCGCCAATGAATGCGCCCGATGCGGTTTTTCCCAACAACTGGGTGTCGTTTCATGACGATGGTAAGGTGGTGATTTATCCCATGCTAACCGCAAACCGAAGGATTGAACGACAGCAGCAAATCATGGACGTCCTCCAAAAAGACTTTGTGATCGATGATATTATCAACGTATCCGGCGAGGAAGAAAAAGGGCGGATACTTGAGGGAACCGGCAGCATCGTATTCGACGATGTCAACAAAAGAGCCTATGCCAATGGTTCGCCCCGGACAGATAGAAGCTTGTTTTATGAAATATGCGATATATTGGGTTATGAAGGCGTTTATTTTAAGGCCACCGACGAAGAAGGAACCGATATCTACCATACCAATGTACTGATGACCGTAGGCGATGGCTATGCAGTGCTATGCAAAGAAGCCGTAGATGAGGCCGACCGCGAAAGCGTATTGACCAGCCTCTATGCCGGGGGATTGGAAGTGGTGGAAATCACCTACGAACAGATGCGACATTTTGCCGGTAATATGATACAGTTAGAAAGCAAACTGGGCCACCAGTATCTGGTAATGTCTAAAAGCGCCTTCGAAATACTAGAGTTGGAGCAGAAGGAAAAACTTGCTGAATATGTTGATTTTATTTTTAGTGATATCCATACCATAGAAACCATAGGAGGGGGAAGTGCCCGCTGTATGATCGCCGGTATATTTTTGCCACGCAAAGTAGCCTTTCAAAGTCCTGAGCTGACATGCTGATAGCCTTGGTGGCAATCTTGCCATAATATCCGACTTCGAAGGCGCTGGCAGAAAACCGCCTATGTATTCACGAAATAATCAAATTGTGTGTAGCCGCCAATAGGTGGGCCGCCAACGGTTTTTTTTGTTTCCTGATACAACTTTTCTCTGAAACGGGGGTTTATCCAATTGAAATATAATTCAGGCTATGGATAAGACGCAGGAAAAAATAGTAGATAGCTACCTCAGGTATGTGGTAGCGCACAATACCAAACCCAAATCAATTTCATCCTTTGCGGAAGACATAAAGCTCACCGAAGCCACCTTCAACAAATACTACGCCTCATTTGACGAACTCGAGCAAAGCTTCTGGAAAGATCTGTTCGAAAAGACGCTCACAGATATCAGCAGCCAGGAAGTGTATGCCAACTATTCGGTCAACGAAAAATTGCTATCACTTTATTATACATGGATAGAAAAACTCATGGCCTACCGCGCATATGCGCAATACGTGATGAAGGAAGAGAAAATTTATGAGTTGTATCCGGGGGCGTTCGCCACGTTTAAAATAGCATTCGAAGCCTACGTTTCGCAGCTAATAACAGAAGGGCTCGCCACCGAAGAAATTGCCAACCGCAAATTTATTAGCGACAAATACGTTTATCTGCTATGGTACCAGCCGGTCAGCATCATCAAATTTTGGGTCAAAGACCAAAGCAAGGATTTTGAAGATACCGATGCTCTTATCGAAAAACGGTCAACTTTTCATTTGACCTGATGCGTTCAAATAGCTTCGATTCCATGTTTGATCTGGCAAAATTCCATATCCAGCATTTTAAATTATAGCATCAAAAAAAATTAAAGCACATCTAAAACCAATATTTCCCATTACAACCAATGAAAGAGCAAAACAGCATTCCGACTGGCAAAGTACAACGTGCCAGCAAATTTATAAAAACAGGCGCCAAAATAGGGGGTAACTATGTGAAACACTATACCCGCAAAATGTTTGATGAAAACACGGACAAAGCGGCACTTCATCAGGACAACGCCAAAGACATTTACGAGTCGCTCAGCCACCTGAAAGGCGGAGCGCTAAAAGTAGCTCAAATGATGAGCCTAGACCAGGGCATTTTACCTGCTGCCTATCAGCAGCAATTTACTCAGGCACAGTATAGTGCACCACCCTTGTCTTTTCCTTTGGTGGCCAAAACGTTTCAAAACCAATTGGGTCGCAACCCGGGTGAGTTGTTCGATTCATTTACTAAAAATGCAGTGAATGCCGCCTCCATTGGCCAGGTGCACCAGGCCACACTCCATGGCAAAAAGCTGGCCATTAAGGTGCAATATCCTGGAGTGGCAGACAGTCTGCAGTCTGACCTGAAAATGGTAAAGCCGGTCGCCAGGCTATTGTTCAACATCAGCGATGCCGATATGGACTACTACATGACCGAAGTACAGGAGAAGCTGCTGGAAGAGACAGATTACGAACTGGAAGTGAAACGAAGCCAGGAAATATCCAAAGCGTGTGCATCTTTGCAGCATATCGTGTTTCCGAAGTATTATCCAGAGCTGTCTGCTCGCCGAATCATTACCATGGACTGGATGGAGGGCTTGCACATGAACGAATTTATCCTCACCAATCCGTCGCAGGAAGTTCGCGATAAGATAGGGCAGGCACTCTGGGATTTTTATGACTTCCAGGTGCATGTGCTCAAACGGGTGCATGCCGATGCGCATCCGGGCAATTACATATTCAGGGCCGATGGTACCGTGGCCATCATCGATTTCGGATGTGTGAAGGAAATACCTGAGGATTTTTATCAAAGCTATTTCCGCATCCACGATCGGGCTTTTGCTCACGATCCGGTCAAATTTGACCAGTGGCTTTATGAATTGTCGTTTCTCAATGCGGGTGATACGGCACAAGAGAAAAAGCTGTTCAAAGGATTGTTTAAAGAAATGGTTGACCTGCTAGGCAAACCATTTCACGCCGAAAGATTTGATTTTGGCGATGATGAATTTTTAAAACCTATTTATGAACTGGGTCAGCGGATATCTTCTTCCAAAGAGGTGAAAAACTCCAATGCAGCTCGGGGTTCACGTGATGGTCTGTATATCAACCGAACCTATTTTGGGCTATTTCACATTTTGAACGCCCTCAAGGCCAGGGTTTATACCAAAAGCAATACCTTTGCCCTGGCCAGTTGACAACAAATCCGGCGATTGAACGCTATGGTAAAAACACACCTTTTTTTAGTCTTGTCTTTGACCATGTTGATGGCAGCATGTGGTGAAGCCAGACGGGATCAGAAAAAAATGCATTTTCTCCACAAGGGTAATTTGTCCTTTAAGGAGAAATTGTATTTCGATGCAGTGCGCTACTATCGTGAGGCCATCCAACTCGATTCTTCATTCGCGCAAGCGTACAATAACCTGGGCATTGTGTATTTTAAAACCGAACGAGCCGAAGAAGCAGTTAGGGCATATGACGCGGCTTTAGCATTGGATCCGCAATTTTACGATGCCTATTACAACCGAAGCAATGCCAACTATGCCCTGGGAAATTTTGCACAGGTCATTGCCGATCTAAACAAAATCAAGGAAAAAAGTTGGCCGGAAGCCAGCCTTCTTTTTGCAAAAGGAATGGCTTTTTTTGGTATGAAAGATTATGATTCAGCTCAATTTGCCTTTTCCAAAGCCTTGCAATTAGACAGTGCAAATTCCGAAGCGTACATCAATCTGGCAACGGTCTTGTTGTATCGCAAAGCATATGATCAGGCGCGGACACTCGCCCGACTGGGACTTGACAAAGCGCCCGATTACCCTGAGGCTTACAATGTGCTGGGGATGGTAGAGGCCGCGCGAGGTCATTATCAAATGGCCATCGATCTCTATGACCTTGGGCTTAGTATTGAGCACAACAATGCCTATTTGCTCAATAACCGGGGATATGCTTTTTTGCAGCTCCAGCAATATGACCCGGCGCTCCGCGATATCAACGAAAGTATCGTCATAGATCCGCAAAATGCCTGGGCATACCAAAACAAAGGTATTTATTATTATAAAAAACAAAATATATTGGATGCTGAGCGCCTGTTGCGACAGGCCACATCAATGGACAGCTCGCTGGCATTGAGTTGGTATTATTTGGGGAAGCTGCTGCCCGAAAATGGTGAGAAAACATTGGCCTGCAATGCCCTCGAGCAGTCTATGCTTTTGGGCGATACGTTGGCAGGGGAAGCGTTCAACATACACTGCCAATAGCACAGCTCAATCTATGAGGTCTTGCAATTGATTTTGCATGGCTTCAGGCACGAAATCCGTCATTTCATCCCGTGAAATAGCATAATGCTTTAGTCTGATGGGCTCGCGCGAACGATCATATTCACCATCTTGGTTGATGTCTGTGCCGAAGCTGAGTATCATTTCATCCGAACCGTAAAGTATCATTGCATTTTCGAAGCAGGCGTTTCAAGGCTTAGTGTTATCCCTTGAGCCTTGCGTGATGTATGATCATGAAAGGCTGCTTAGACTAAGTCTTTAAACAGCGCCATACCCGAATGGGCCAGGTAGGTGAGGAGAAAAGACCAAAAAATGATGCCTGCCACCAGAAAGGGCATAAGCCTGATGGTGCGCGGAACCAAAAAGAGGCCTACAATAATACAGGTGATCGGCCCAAAAATACCCGGACAAAGAATGCCAATACCAATGACGCCATAGCGGTGCATGATGTAATCAAACTTGCTTTTTTCCTTTTCCAGCCTTGCTGTGCCCCACTTTTGTACTACCCACTTTTTCACCCGTTTTCCGAAGAAAAAAATGGCAAACACGGTAGTGATAGAACCAAGTGAGGTCAGTATCGCTATTTCGACAGGCTGGCTTTTGAGTAGCATACCTACCGGTATCGATTTCCAAATGCCGGTGATGGCCACAAGGTACACTGAAATGATTCGGGCAATGTCTTCTTCCATATCGATGGCAAAATTATGCCTTCAAAGGGTTTTTGCTACTGTTTGATTGAATATTAGTCTGTGCAGCACGGGCTAAGGTTTGGATGGTTCCCGATTGAATACTAGAACTACTTCAATCAATTGCTGTCGATAATTCACGAGGCAGGGTTAAATCGCCGGATAGGCATAAATTCATCTGGTAAAAATAGAATTAGGCTGATTTTTTGGATTTATTTGCCAATTGATTTTTGTGCTACGAGACCTGATCCCTCCACTATGAAAAATACCTTTGTTTCGCCTTTGGTGCAATTGGCCGCACTCATCATCATTGTTGCCGGACTTATGGCTATGCAGTCCATTTTGCTGCCCATCATCATGGCGCTCTTTATCAGTATCATTTGCATGCAGCCAATCATATGGATCACCAAAAAACGGATTCCCTATTTTCTGGCCGTCACCATAGTATTACTGAGTATGGCTTTGCTTTTTCTCTCTTTTGGTGGAATCATCGGCAACTCCCTGGCCAAATTTACCCGCGATTTGCCAAAGTATGAATCCAACTTAAAAGAGATGACGCTTTCATTCATCACCTATATGAATGCCCGGGGAGCACAGATCAATCCTGATCAATTGCTCAAAATGATTGACCCTGGTAAAATACTGTCCTTTACCACCGGTGTGGTTGGCGAAATCGGTGGCATTATGTCCGATTCTCTCATCATTTTATTCATTACCATATTTATGTTGCTCGAAGGCAAAAGCATTGCCTTCAAGGCCAGGGCTATAGAAATAGAGCATGGCAATCCCTTGCAGTATTTCGAGGTGATTGGCTCCAGCATCAGACGGTATCTCTCTATCAAGACCGTGGTGAGTTTGCTTACCGGCGTTTTTATCTGGATTTGGCTATTGGTCGTGGGGGTTGACAATGCGGTACTATGGGGATTGATAGCATTTTTGCTCAATTATATCCCAAACATTGGTTCTATTATAGCGGCGGCACCCACCATGTTGCTGGCGCTCGTGCAGTTGGGAACCGGTGGTATGGTATGGACAGGTATCGGATACCTGATTGTAAATATAGTCATGGGCAGCATCGTAGAACCCAAAGTGATGGGTCGTGGGTTGGGTCTATCTACACTGGTGGTATTTTTATCGCTGATTGTTTGGGGCTTTTTGTTTGGTGCCGTAGGTATGTTTCTTTCCGTTCCTTTCACTATGACCATCAAAATTATATTGGAAAAGAATGAAAAAACAAAGTGGATAGCCGTATTGCTGGGTACAGAAAACGAAACCAAGTCCATTTTACAATAGGAGTGAGGTATGCAATGGCGATGGGTACAAGTGATGATCTCAGCCATCCCGAAGCGAGCTGAAAAAATTTACGATACAAAAAAATCCAAAAGATAATGCTACCAGACACCAACTTTGATCGGTGCCAGCGAGCACAACCTTACTCAATATGTGCAAAGGTGTGGCCTTAGAGTTTGTGGCAGAGTTTTTTGTTTTTCATGTAAAAACCTCATTTAAAGCCAAATATTGCACAAAAACAAAGTGGAGCCGCGGGGATTCGAACCCCGGTCCAGATAGGGTAAATATGTATCTTCTACATGTTTAGTTGCCAGTTTGATCTCGGAGCAAAGCCGGTCGGCAACAACCTACCTTACCCCAAAGTTGCTGAGTGTTTCGCCTTTGACCCGCAACGTGGTCGCCAGCTAGTTTTGTCTTTCGACACCCAAAATCCGGTTCGACAAAACGAAAACCGGCAGGATGTGGCCAGGCACCAATCTTATCAGTGAACCTTTTAAGCCTGAATTTTAACTATGAGTTAAAATTAAGCAGCCATGGCGTAAGAATCTTCGCCAATTATTGTTCGAATGAATTTATCACAGATGTACATTCTCCACCTGACATGCTGATACAACATTATCGCCTACTGTCAAATCCAGTCGGCCCCAGTAAATCAAAGAACTATTTTTTTTGCAAAAGTAATGATTAATTACGCAAAGGGAAGTGAAATGTTTGGATAAAAATATCTGCCAGTTCATTTATCCAAAGAAGTTTATTTAATTTGCGCCATGAGCAATTTCATCGTTTCGGCAAGAAAATACAGGCCTAAGGGTTTTGAAGAAGTAGTAGGGCAGGAGCACATCACCACTACCTTACAAAACGCCATAGACAATGAACAACTCGCCCAGGCCTTACTTTTTGTGGTCCGCGTGGTGTCGGCAAGACCACCTGCGCACGGATTGTGGCCAAGCTCATCAACGGATTTGAATCTAAAGAAGGTGAAAGCGCCAACCACCTCAATATTTACGAACTGGATGCAGCCTCAAACAACTCGGTAGATGACATCCGCAATCTGATAGACCAGGTGCGCTATCCACCCCAGTTTGGCAAGTACAAAGTATATATCATAGATGAGGTACATATGCTTTCCAATCAGGCTTTCAATGCATTTTTGAAAACCCTCGAAGAACCTCCTTCTTATGCCATTTTTATCCTGGCCACCACCGAAAAACACAAAGTTATCCCAACAATCTTGTCGCGGTGCCAGATTTATGACTTCAATCGCATACAAAACAGCGATATCGCCGAACACTTAAAGCGAATTGCCACCAAAGAAAATATAGCCGCTGAAGATGAGGCACTTCACCTCATAGCCCAAAAAGCCGACGGAGCGCTTAGGGATGCCCTATCTATGTTTGACTTGATCGTTACCTATTCCTCCGACAACAAAATCACCTATCAAAACACGATTAATAATCTCCATATCCTGGATTATGATTACTATTTTAAGGTGACTGACATGCTATTGGCCAACGACCATGCCGGCGTACTACTTATCTTTGAAGAAATACTCAGCCGCGGATTTGATGGCCATAATTTTGTGGTTGGATTGGCAGAGCATTTCAGAAATCTGATGGTGTCGAAAGACAAAGCAACTGTAGTGCTGCTCCAGGTAAGTGAGGCCATCAAAAAGAAGTACTATGAACAATCGCAAAAAATGAGCTTGTCGTTTTTGCTTTCGGCTCTTAACCTCACCAACCAGTGCGACTTGTACTACAAAAGCAGCAAAAATCAACGCCTGCATGTAGAATTGGTACTCATGAAACTTGCCCACCTGACCTCAGCCATCAAGCTGTCGTCTATGCCCGCTGATGAATTAAAAAAAAAAGTCTGAAGCCTGAGTCGGAGGAAACAGTAGCACCCCCAAAAGACGCTAAGCCGGTAATTCAGAAGATCGCTCAGCCCATTCACAATGACCAGCCACCAGGTGAGCCTGCCAAAGCAAAGCCCACCGTGAACATATCGGGTCTGAAGAAAACTACCAAAATTCCGGACCTCAGATCAATAAAAGAAACCCTTACCAAAAGTGAACAGGAAGCACGGGACAATGTGCTCAATATTGGCGAGGTTCCGGTGACGATAGTCGAACTGAAAAGCGCCTGGGAAGATTTTGTACTAAAATTGAAAAGGGAAGGCCGGGACAGAGAATACAACACCCTCAATCAACAAGTCACCTTCCACGATGATTTGAGCATACATTTGCTATTGCCAAACAGTTTTCAACTCAAAACAATAGATGATGTACAGCAGGAGTTGCTCACAGCTTTGCGTCTAAGACTCAACAACAAAAATATAAAACTAGTGACCGAGGTAGAAAAGGCCGAACATAAAAAGCTGATCTATACCAATTCAGAGAAATTTGAATACCTCGCAGAAAAATATCCAAATCTCAGGGATCTAAAGCAAAGACTGGAGCTAGATACCGATTTTTGATTACCACTTACAAAATTCAACCTTTCACCCAGTTACGTTGCAGTAGTATTGTTGACAGAAAGCAAAAAATTGGTGTATATTCAGGTTGCTAAAACCTACTACACCATGTTCGAGTCACCTGTGATAGACATAGCCATCGGCTTGTCGTTTCTTTATTTTCTCTTTGGACTGCTCACTTCCTCACTCAACGAGTTGATCCAAACCCGTCTAAATTCCAGATCGAGAGAATTGCACAAGGCCATTCTCCATTTTTTCGACAGAGATTGGGATGAGATCGGACAGAAGGTATTGGATAGCCCCTATGTGCAATCTCTCACCTCCAAGACCGGCAAAATGCCCAGCTATATTCCTTCCAAATCATTTGCCCAGGGCATTGTGGATGTAGTCAAAGGAGCAGAAGATCTGCCCAAAACGATCGCCGATGTGCGGGAGCAAATCAGGAAAAACCCCATCATCACAGGAGATACCCAGGTATGGTTGCTTGGGCTGCTCGATCAGTCCTTTGGGCAGTTGGAAGGTTTCTATGATCAACTGGAAAAATCATACAATGATGCCATGCAGCGAGTGAGCGAGCGCTTTGGCCGCAAGGCCAAAAGAACGATACTGATACTTGGGGCAATGATTAGCATCGTACTCAATATCGATACCATAGAAATTACCCAAACGCTATGGAAAAACCAGGAGACCGCCAAAGCATTCTCTTCTTTGGTGGTGAACTCGATGGAAAAGATCGAAAAATCAGGCAGCAACTTCGAAGTAAAAGATGAGGATGGCAAAACGCTTTATTCTCTGACAAATGAAGCCGGATCAAATATGTCGAACATCGTGGCCAAAGTAGGTACTTTCCCCATTCCTCTTGGCTGGAGTAAAGAAAGCCTTCAGATTGCGGATCGTGCATGGGGGTGGATACTGCTATCCAAAATCCTGGGCTGGGCCATCACTACGCTGGCCATATTTTTGGGTGCGCCTTTTTGGTTTGACTTGTTGAGCAAGGTGGTAAATATGCGCGGATCAGGAAAAAAGCCTGAAGAAGACCGGTGAACACCGTAAATTTCTGCTACGCTCAGGTACTATTTCATCAATTTTACTTTTTGATCATCGCTCACACCTGAGAGTACTTCGAGATTGATGCCGTCGGAAAGTCCGGTCTTAATTTCGGTTTTTTCATATTGTTGATCCCCGGTTTCCACTTCCACGAAGGTTTTGTCATCTTCAAACAACACATTACTTTCTTTTACGGCCATTACACTATCTCTTTTTTCCAGCACGATATCAGCATTGGCGCTGTATCCGGCCCGCAAAAATGTGCCTTCTTTCAGCTTGACGGCAGCTTTAATTTCAAACTGAATGGCACCGTCTTTTTCGACACCTTTCGGTGAAATATATTCAAGCGAAGCTTTGATATCTTCATCTTGCAGTGCGCCGATTTTCAGGTCCAGGTTCATGCCTTCTTTTATTTTTCCCACCTCCGATTCGTCAACTTTTCCTTCAAATATAATGTCATTCATGTCTGCTATCGAGGCTATAGTGGTGCCTTCGTTAAAGGTGTTGGACTCAATCACGAAAGTGCCTTCCTTTACCGGCACATCCAGCACCATGCCTTCTGCTGTAGCGCGTACCAGGTTGCTCACCGTGCCGGCTTTTTTAGAGGCGCCCTCTTTCACCAATTCCAGATTGTTTTCAGCCGCTTCTACTTCCTGGCTGCGTAGCTGGTATTCGAGCAGGTAGGTGTTGTAATCGAGGTCTGAGATGACACTTTCCTTAAACAGTTTCTTTTGACGATCCATTTCAATTTGAGCATTTTTGAAATTGATGATGGCTGTCTTGAGCCTCATCTCGGCGTTGTTGAGCATAACCACATCGGGAATGATCTTTATTTTAGCAATGACATCGTTCTGTTTCACTATCTCACCGGCTTCCACATATAGTTTTTCTACCACACCCGACACCTGGCTTTTCAGGGCTACTTCTTTGCGGGGGGTTATGGTACCGGTGGCGACGGTTTTTTTTACGATATCGGTATAAAACATTTTTTCACTTTCGTAAACTACCGGCGATTTCATGGATTTTTTTATCAGGATATACCCGACACCTATGAAACTGGCCACTAAAATCACAATCATTAAAATTCCAAATACTTTTTTCATTTTCAATTTATGTTTACTATGGTTTATTCTGCATGCAATGCTTCAATAGGGTTTATTTTTGCCGCTTTGGTTGCGGGAATCAGCCCGGCCAAAGCACCACAAATCACTAAAACAAATAGCGCCACCACCGCAGTTTGTATATTTACCTCAGGGTTGGCAAACATGCCTGTTTCGATTTCGAAGGTCTCGAGTGCCTGAGATATTCCCGAAAGGGTAAGCACGCCCAGCGCCAATCCTGTATAGCCCGCCACCATGGTGATAAATATGGCTTCCTGTATAATCAACCCGATAATGGACCCTGGGGTGGCGCCCAATGATTTGCGAATACCGATTTCCTTGGTTCGTTCTTTTACTATAATCAGCATAATGTTACTGACGCCGATGACCCCGGCAAGCAGGGTGCCGATGCCAACGATCCAGACAAAAACGTCGATACCATCAAACAGCCGGTTTACCTGACCAAATTCTTCCTCCAGATTTTCTGACCCCAGGGCGTTGAAATCGTCGGGATGGATGTGGTGTTTGGATGCAAGGGTTTTTTTGATATCAACCTCTACTTCGCTTACCGGCACGCCTTTTTTAGCGGTAAAGGCAAACCATCCGATCTGGTTTCCAAAGTTGAAAGCCTGCTGAAAGGTGCTAAAGGGAATAAATATTGTTTGTTCGTCGCGTTCGGCCTGTTCGCTTTTTCTTTTCGATTTAAATACCCCAACCACCTGGAAGTAAATGCCATTGATTTTGAGGTCATTACCTATTGGGTCTTCGTCTTTTTCATACAAAACATTTTTTACGTAGGAGCCTATGACGGCCACCTTTCGGCGGTCTTTCATGTCTGGTTCGTTGATGTGCCGGCCGGCCACCATTTCCACAATTTGCACTTGTTGATATTCCGGGTAGTCACCAAACACCCTGAAGGAACCCGCCTTGTCGCCATGAGAAATGTTGTTGCCACTGTTCCAGTTGCCAAGAGTATTACGGGGTGCCAGGTATTCCAATCCTTCTACTTTCGATATTATCTCTTGCCGGTCGTCGTTGGTGAAGCGGATAAAGCGCCCGGGCTGCAACCCTTTGTATGGCATGGTAGTGCGGTTGCTCCAAATAAACCCGCCATTGGAGGCCCATCCTTTAAATTCGTTGGTGACACCGTTTTCCAGGCCATTGCCCGAACCCATTAGGATCATCAACATAAAAATACCCCAAAAAACACCAAACATGGTGAGGAAAGTCCTCAGTTTATTCTTTTTGATGGTTGCAAATATTTCTTGCCACTTATCGATGTCCAGCATGTTTTAATTCAATTTATCGTGTCCAATTCATAAAAATTGAAATACCCATTATTCAGCTTAAAGCTTTTACGCCTTATGTTCAATTGCTTTTTATTATCACTCTTTGTCAATTGTTGTTAGGCGCTTCGCCTGGCAACCTGGCCATTGTTTTTATTCTTCTCTTAGTGCGACTATAGGATTGACTTTGGCAGCTTTTTTGGCCGGGAAATACCCCGCCAGGGCACCGGCCACTACCAGCAGCATGGTGGCCAACACGGCTGTCATCAGGTCAATATCCGGATCTTTGAAGTATGGCGCATCGATGTTGAAATTGATCATGGCCCATTTTATGCCTTCTATCACACCTATGCCGCTCACCAGACCAATGTAGCCTGCGGTGACAGTAATGAGTATAGACTCTTGTAGAAATAAGCCAACAATAGATCCGGGCGTAGCTCCAATGGCCTTACGCACACCAATTTCGCGCGTGCGATCTCTGATGATGATGAGCATAATATTGCTCACACCTACTATACCGGCAATGATCGTAAACACCCCAATGACCCAGAGGAACAATTTGATGCCAAGGAACAAATTGACAAAACGCTGGAAATTTTCGACATTATTCCAAATGAATAATGCCCGGGTGTCCTGAGGGTCGAACTGGTATTTGGTGGCCAGGAACTCGCGGGTGTTATCCACAATATCTTTGCTTTCTTTCACCGTGGCATCGCCGACGGTGTACATGATGGTGTGAAGCTGGTTTTTGGCATTGTAAGCCAACTGAGCGGTGGTCAGGGGAATGAAAATCCGCTCTATTTCTCCTTCTCCACCTTTATCGGCATATATGCCGACTACCAGATACTGAATTCCCCGTACGTTGATCCATTTGCCAATGGGATCTTCATTTTCTGCAAAAAGCCCGGTGGCCACTTTTTGGCCAATCACCGCCACTTTGCGGCGTTCTTCCATATCAAGCTTGTTGATGTATCTCCCTTTGGCCGGATTTTGATTTTCGACGTACATCATTTCCGGGGTAATACCCAGCACGTTGTACGACGAATATTTGTCTTTGTACCTGATGGTAAACTCGCCATAGCAGTAAAAACGGGCAGCGGCGTGTTCTATGCCCGACACCTTATCGGGGAGCACCTCATAATCTTCGGTCTTTAAGGTAATATTCCTGCCGGGTTTCATGCCCTTGTAGGGTAAGCTGGTTTGGCTGGGATGTACCCATATGCTATTCACGGCATCTTCTTTAAAGTCATTCTCGACGCCGTGTTGCATGCCTGCGCCAAAGCCCAGCAGTATCATGAGCATAAATATGCCCCATGCCACGCTAAATGCCGTGAGAAAAGTCCGCAATTTGTTTTTGCGGATGGTAAAGAATATTTCCTGCCATTTGTCTAGGTCAAACATATCTTTGCATTATGATTATTGGCTGACAATACACCCATCCTTGAGGTGGATGACCCGGTCGGTTAGGCGCGAAATGTCATTCTCATGGGTGACGATCAGCACGGTCATTCCTTTTTTGTTCACTTCTTTGAATATTTCCATCACCTCCATGGAGGTTTTTGAGTCGAGCGCTCCGGTAGGTTCATCGGCCAATATGATCTTAGGATTAGAAATCAGCGATCTGGCTATGGCTACACGCTGTTTTTGTCCGCCCGACATTTCGGAGGGCATATGCTCTGCCCATTCCCGCAGACCCACCTTGTCGAGATATTCCAATGCTTTCAGGTTGCGCTTTTTCCTGCTTACCTTTTGGTAGTACAGCGGAAGGGCGACATTTTCCATGGCGTTTTTAAATGACAACAAGTTGAAAGACTGGAAAACAAAACCGATAAACTGGTTGCGGTAGTAGGCTGCTTTTTTTTCTGTCAGGTTTCTGATAAGGGTGTTGTCGAGCGTGTAAGTGCCCGATTCATAATCATCCAAAATTCCCAGCAGGTTGAGCAAAGTTGATTTTCCCGACCCTGAAGATCCCATAATGGACACCAATTCACCCGCACCGATTTCCAGATTGATTTGTTTTAAAACTTCCAGTTTATGGTTTCCAACGGTGTAAGATTTTGTAATGCCTTTGAGTGATATCATTTGTCGAAGTTAAAAAACAGCCTGTGAAAAATAACAATCATGCCAAAGATAAAAACCTTATGCTGAAATGAACTGGATAGGATTTGAACCTTGGGGCCAATAAATTTATGTACGATATCGAACGCGGCAGGAGCGCAAATCGAACGGATCGTCCATAGCCTGCCAAGGATCAGCAAGCTGGCAATACTCACGCCATACCAATTTGTAGTCTTTTAAAGGTCGAACCATGAAGATACGCCCTGTTCTCATTCATCAATTTGGGCTTGACTGGTAGCATATTGCAGCACTGCATGTCGGATAATTGTTTATTTGTACCATTTTTAAAACTTAACAATCAAATTATTCTTTAAACGTTCCTACTTTTGACCTTAACAGCAACGCACATATCGATGCACAAATATTTTTCTTGCGTCATCCTGATTTTTGTTTTTTTGTTGGAAGTGGAGTCTGCATTTTCTCAGACCTTCAATCCATACCAGCATGCTTACCAGGGTTGGGATGGAGATAAAATCAAAAAGGCAAGTCCTTTCAGGGCATTTTTAAATAAATTTTCAGCCAACATTTCTATTGGGTATGGTCGCACCTTTTATACCATGAAGCCCCAAAACGATGTGTTGGAAGGTGGAGCCAGCCTGGTGCTTTTGGGCGACTACACCACCGGCAGTGATACCGTGCCCGGAATAGGGATCATCAATTGGCTCAATTCGCCCGAAGTCGTCAATTCCCCGTCCGACCCTTATGCCACCAATGCGGGTCAGATACTAAATGCTGACTCAGCGGAAATAAAATATGCAGGGAGCGGCTTCAATATTCCCTTTAGGCTTAACGTCCAATTCGATATCGACCGGTTTCGGATCGGCGGTGGCATCAGTTACGAATTGCACGGAATCAATAGGCTTAATCCCAAAGGACAGGGAACGCAAGCTTACGAGCCCAATTTCAATACCACCCCCATGTTCAGGTATTATTTTTTCCTGGGTGGCAAAGTGTACCATCTCCTGGGTTGGGACTACAATGTGGATGTAGAAATAGGAAAAGTGAAATATGGCAATCAATATAATAAATCTGCTCTAAGCAATGGCTTGTATTTTAGCCTGGGGCTACCCTTGGAATATGAAATGTCGGAATATTTCTGGTTTTTTGTGCGACCTGCATTCGAATTCAAAAATTACGCTATTTCCGTCAATGAAGGCATAAGCGCAACTTCATTTCAATACAAACAGCCGGCGCTCTACGTGCATGTGGGCGTGAGGATGAAGATACCTGAAATCAAGCGTTGTCCGGTAAAGTCGTGCAGAACCCAGCTCAAGCATGTCCATGGAGGGCAGGAATTCAGGGGTCAGCCATTCTTCAAAGAGCAAAACCCAAAAATAGGCGAGCTCTACCCGGAGCTGGAGATGAACAAACGAAAAAACCAGGAAAAGTCTATGCGCAAAAATTAAATCTATAGGCTCCCCAACGAGGTTTTTAGATACTTTTTTGATTGTCCGCTTTCTGGCCTGAAAATTGTTTTCAATCATAACAGTATCATAATTTTTGATTAAATTGCGCCGAATTTTTTTAAGGAGTTGAAAACATATTTATGGTAGAAGGATCGCAAGAAAACATAATCCCTATTAATATTGAAGATGAAATGCGTGGTGCCTACATCGATTATTCGATGTCGGTGATCGTATCCAGGGCATTGCCAGATGTAAGAGATGGACTAAAACCGGTGCATCGACGCGTTTTGTATGGCATGCTGGAATTGGGGGTTAGCTATAACCGACCTTATAAAAAATCGGCAAGGATCGTTGGTGAAGTGTTAGGTAAATACCATCCACACGGAGATACGTCGGTTTATGATACCATGGTGCGTATGGCACAGGAGTGGTCATTGAGATATCCTTTGGTAGATGGCCAGGGAAACTTTGGCTCCATCGATGGTGACTCACCGGCGGCTATGCGATATACCGAAGCCAGGCTCAAAAGAATATCGGAGGAAATGCTCAACGATATCAATAAAAATACCGTTGATTTCCAGCCCAATTTTGATGATTCGCTCAAAGAGCCCAGCGTGCTACCCGCAGCTTTGCCCAATTTGCTGCTAAATGGTGCCTCTGGCATTGCCGTAGGTATGGCCACCAACATGCCCCCTCATAACATCAATGAAGTGGTGGATGGCATCATCGCCTATATCGACAACAATGATATAGACATCAAGGAATTGATGAAGCATATCACTGCACCTGATTTTCCGACAGGAGGTATTATTTATGGCTACCAAGGGGTGATCAATGCCTTTGAAACCGGTAGAGGCAGAGTAGTGATGCGAGCCAAAGCACATTTTGATCAAAGTAAAACTGGCAAAGAGCAGATCATCGTTACAGAAATCCCATACATGGTCAATAAGGCATCGATGATAGAAAAGACCGCCGCTTTGATCAATGAAAAGAAAATAGAGGGAATTTCAGACATCAGGGACGAATCGGACAGGGACGGCCTACGTGTGGTTTACGATTTGAAAAAGGATGCCATTCCCAATATTGTCCTCAACAATCTATTCAAATATACCCAGCTACAGTCCTCATTTGGAGTGAATAATGTGGCACTGGTGAAAGGCAGGCCTCAAACCCTCAAACTCAAAGACATGATCAGACATTTTGTCGATCACAGGCATGAGGTAGTAGTGCGAAGGACTGAATTTGAACTACGAGAAGCCGAAAAAAGAGCACATATACTCGAAGGCTATCTTATCGCACTCGATAATCTGGATGAAGTTATCGCATTGATCAGGGCTTCTAAAGATCCGGATGAAGCCCGGGAAGGCCTGATGGTCAGATTTGCACTGAGCGAAATCCAGGCCAAAGCCATATTGGATATGCGATTGCAAAGGCTCACAGGACTCGAGAGAGATAAAATCGAGAAGGAGTATCAGGAAATCCAGGAATTGATCAAAGACCTGAAAGACATTCTCGAAAAGGTAGAGCGCCGCATGAGCATTATCAAAGAAGAACTTGCAGTGATCAAAGAAAGGTATGGCGATGAGCGTCGCACCGAAGTAGTGCACAGTGCCGATGATATCAATATCGAAGACATCATCCCGGATGAAGAAATGGTGATTACGGTTTCGCACCAGGGTTATGTAAAACGTACACCTTTGGCCGAATTCCGAACCCAGGGACGTGGGGGCATCGGCAGCAAAGGGGCCGGTTCAAAAGATGATGACTTTACCGAGTTGCTTTTTGTGGCTACCGCACACAATCCCTTGCTCATCTTCACCAACTCCGGCAAAGTTTACTGGAAAAAAGTATATGAAGTGCCTGAAGGCAGCAAAACTGCCAAAGGACGGGCTCTTCAAAACCTGATTAGTATTGAGCCCGGTGATTCGGTACGGGCAGTGATCAACGTCAAAAGTCTGAGCGACGAAGATTACATCAACAACAATTTTATAGTGATGTGTACCGAAAAGGGCACCATCAAAAAGACCTCACTCGAAGCTTACTCAAGACCAAGGCAAAATGGCATTAACGCCATCACCATCAACGAAGGCGATCGACTACTGGAAGTAAAACTGACCAATGGCGATAACCATATCGTGATCGCTGTGGAATCTGGCCGGGCCATACATTTCCACGAATCGCAGGTGAGAGAAATGGGCCGCACAGCAGCAGGCGTCAAAGGTGTGTACCTCGATCCGGCCAGTAGTGACAAAGTGGTAGGTATGGTATGCATAGAGCGCGAAGACGCCGATCTGTTGGTGGTATCTCAAAAAGGTTTTGGCAAGCGATCGAAAGTGACCGAGTACCGCATTACCAAAAGAGGGGGTAAAGGTGTGAAAACCATGAATGTAACCGAAAAAACCGGCCATCTCGTTGCCATAAAAGAAGTGACCGATAGCGATGACCTGATGATCATAAACAAATCGGGCATCACCATCAGGATGCAGGTAGAAGACCTGAGGGTAATGGGCAGGGCCACCCAGGGTGTGAAGCTCATCAGATTGAATGAAAACGACGAAATTTCTTCTGTTGAAGCCATCAAGAAGTTGGAGGTGGTCGAATCGCTGCCGACAAACGAAATTGATGAGGAGCCTAAAAAAGACGATCAAACAGAATAAATCGACGGGGATTATTTATTAATTTTCCGTCAAATTTGAATATGTAATAATTTTGAACTCAATTTTTATACAAATGAAAAAGTTAATTTTTGTAATGTTGTTCATAGGCCTGGGCTCAGTCTCCTATGGTCAATACGTGCCGAAAGGCAAAACCTCCAAAGCTGAAATGGCATTATCGCAGGGAAAACTCGATATAGCCAAAGCGGAAATTGATGAAGCTTTTAAAGTAGATGATAAAGGCAAAGTAACATCATCTGCCAAAAACTGGTATACCAGAGGCCAAATTTACAAAGCCATCTTCCTGGATGACAGTACACAATACAAAGATCTCGCTGGCGAAAATGCACTTGAAGTGGCGGTAGAATCCTTCAACAAAGTTCAGGAAATGGAGAAAGAAACCTCCAGCTACGTGATTTTTTCCGGGCAGGAACTTTCACAACTATATGCGTACATAGTAAATGAAGGAGCAGAAAAATATATAGAAAACGAATTTGAGACTGCCTACAAGAGTTTATGACGGCCCTCAAGGTAGTGCCCGGCGATACCACCGCGCTCTTGTATGGAGGTGTTTCTGCTCA
>JAAUQL010000184.1 GCA_012033595.1 Cyclobacteriaceae bacterium
CGAATTTTTTGAAGCCGACGAAGCCAGCGAAGAGGAAGTAAATGAACAATATGCCACGTCCCTTGGACTGATAGAGGACCTGGAATTTAAGAACATGCTGGGCGAGGAGGAAGATTCGCTGGGGGCCATCTTAAAAATCAACGCCGGGGCCGGGGGCACCGAAAGCCAGGATTGGGCCGAAATGCTCATGCGCATGTACATCCGCTGGGGCGAGCGCAACGATATGAAAGTAAAAGAAATTAGTTACCTGGCGGGCGATGAGGCCGGCGTAAAATCGGTAACCCTCGAATTTGAAGGCGACTACGCTTATGGTTACCTGAAAAGCGAGAACGGGGTGCACCGCCTGGTGCGCATTTCGCCCTTCGACTCGAACGCGCGCCGCCACACTTCCTTTGCCTCGGTATTTGTTTCGCCGGTAATCGACGATGATATTGTGATCGATATCAACCCCGCCGACCTGGAATGGGATACTTTCCGCTCGGGCGGTGCAGGGGCCAAAACGTGAACAAGGTAGAAACAGGGGTCCGCGTGCGGCATTTGCCCACCGGCATTGCGGTTGAAAACACAGAAAGCCGCTCGCAGCACAAAAACCGCGAAAACGCCATGCGAATTCTACGGTCGCATTTATACGAGATCGAACTTCGCAAACAAATGGAGAAGCAAGCCGCCATTGAAGGCCAAAAATTGAAAATTGAATGGGGATCGCAAATCCGCTCCTACGTGATGCATCCATACAAAATGGTTAAAGATTTACGAACCGGTCATGAAACGGGCAATGTTCAGGCTGTAATGGATGGCGATTTGAATGGTTTTATTAAGAGCTACCTGATGCAATTTGGTGGTGAGTAATTGTTTGTCTTAGAAGACATTTGCCACGACTCATTCAACACTATTTTTAAAGAATGTGTTAAAAGTGTGTTGGTTTATTTGTGTATTGGAATATGTAAATTAGAACTAAATGATTATCAGCCTATTATCACAACAAGCCATGCGGCTAGTGGTAATAATAGAGACATTTTTAAACCAACAACTATTTAAATCGCAGATTTGGCGGAGCTCAAATACTGCAAAAAATCGATAAAGATGACGTTTCCTACACTGCTTATGACACATTGTGACAGTCTTTTCTATTAGTCTTAAATTGGTTTCATCTCCAAAAGCTCTCTTCTATTTGTTGCATTCTTATTAAAATCGAAAAGGTATTGTAAGTTAAACATAGCCGTTCCATTAACATAGAGAGTTACAAAACTTGATATTTTTTATAAATAGGACAAACATTTTCATATGGGTGACCTAAAAAATAACAAAACTCCAAATACTTGAACCATCTATTCATTTCTGGATCGTGTCGACTTTTTTTCGACAAAAGTTTCTTTACAAATTTTGATGGTTTTTGTGGCGGTCCTTTCGATGTATTCCACGATAGCCCATTAGATAATCTAATGTAAATGCTATCAATCTCTTTTGTAAACTTTGCAGTACTATCTATTTGAACAGCATTATCATTACACCACTTTATATAAGCACGATCATTTTTATAAGTAAAACCTGTAAGCATAAACAACTGTATTATGCTTAAATCGGCTCTAATTGGATTATTTACTCGGTATTCCAAAGGCTTAGAAAAAGGTAAAAAACCAGACTCACAATCTTCACCTCTTTTATGAAAACGTTTTTCGAATTTTTTGGGTGATGTACTACTTAATTCAATCTGATGCGAAGATGGTTTTTCTTTTACTAGTAAATAATTAATCCCCGGATTTAAGATAACATTATGTACTGATCTAATATTCCAACGTGTAAAAATAAAGTCTCTACTTCCTGTTTCAGTCTCAATTTCGATATAATCGTTTACTAAAATATTGCCATAATATGCGGTATCAATTTCAACTTCAATTCCAGCCATTCCCGTAGAATACCAGGAACTGTTTGAATTGTTAATAATAAAAACCTTGCATTTGTTTTCACTTAGTTCTTGCCCATTTGAAATTTGTTGAGACAAAATATTCAATGGTATTAGTAAAATAATGGAAACAAGCATTATAGTCCTCATTCGAGTTTGTATTTTTTCCCATAGCTCTATTTTTTTTTGCATCGAGTGTTCTTCTTAGGATACCAATGTTGGGGTAAAGAACACGTGTTCTTTATTCCTTTTGTAAATAGTTCACTGTTTTTTACAAACGTAATGAATCTAACGGACTTTTTATATTGTTTGTGAATTTAGCTTCTCAAGTAGATCCAGTTTTTTTCAATATTTTACGAAAAAGAGATTTGTTTTCTTCAAGGTTTACAAGCTGAAAATGCCCCTTTACCATTTTTGTAATACGGCATTTTATTTTCTCAGGTTTGTAGGTTTTCTTTTTTTGCCATTCTTTCGGTACAACATGGTGTTCATAGCCATCTTTATCAACCACAATAATGTCGTAATGCTTTAATTTCTTTGATTTTCCGCTAAATGGATCAAACTCATTTTCGATGGTTATCTGCATCCTGACAAAATTAAAATCATAGGTCCCGCCAAGTTCGTAATAGGGATGTTCTGGCTCAAAAGAAATTTTACCTGAACAATCAACCCTGGTAATCAGACATTTAATCATTTGTTCGGACTGAAGATTGTAATGCCGGTAATGCATTGAAGGAATCACAAACCTCTCAGCGTTTTCGTTTTCAAAGACAAGATGTTCCTCATCGATAAAAACCTTTTTTATGAATTTAAATTCGTATACCTGACCTTCGATGTATTTCTTTTATGCCATTAATCTATTAATGTGCAAAACATATATATAATACGAATTATTTGTTTAGTTCTTTAATTGCCCTTTCTAAACATTATCAACTTTTTGTAGCACAGGATAGTAGCCATCGTTGTTGACAATATTTCTGCAAATGTATGCATACAGGTAAGTTTTAATCAGCTGTTGCGACTCATATATTTCAGCGATTTTAGGATTTAGTCCCTTTTTTCGTACTTCCTGAAGGAAATCAGTAAATATGTTTTTACTTTCCAGGTAATTTATAATCTCTTTATAATCAGTAAATTGCGATAATGTTTCGCGATGCAGGTTGGTATAATTTAATGCATAATTATAGATCATTGCTTTTCGCGAAACTTGTCTGTAGAAGGGAGTTTGGCCAACAGTATCAATTGGTACAAAGACGTCGGGCATAATTCCGCCTCCACCATATACAACTTTTCCAGCTTTGGTTGTAAATTTGTTCTTTTCACTAAAAACAGTACTGTCAAGGGTTTCAAATTCACCGTGTTCGTATCTGTTCATTAATTCATGCTCATAATCAGCAACACCATTATTGTAAGGCTTCTGAATGCTTCTTCCGGTAGGAGTGTAGTAACGTGCAATAGTTAGTCGCATCGCCGAGCCATCTCTAAAATAAGTAGTTTCCTGAACGAGCCCTTTTCCAAAAGAGCGTCGGCCAATTATTGTTCCTCTATCATTATCTTGTATTGCCCCGGAAACAATTTCACTTGCCGAAGCCGACCACGAATCAATTAAAACAACCAGTTCACCCTCTTCAAACAAACCATTGGCGGTTGCCAAATAGTCTGCCCTTGGTCTTTCTTTCCCTTCTGTATATACAATCAGTTCATTCTCTTTCAAAAACTCATCAGCTATTTTGATGGCTGCATCCAGGTAACCTCCTGTATTAGAGCGTAAGTCAAGGATCAGCTTTGCATTCCTTGTCCTTTTAGATTTTTCAGGCCTACAATAAATTCATCATAGGTAGTGCGCGCAAAAGTGCTGATTTTTATATAACCAGTAGTTGGGTTTATCATATACGATACATCCACACTGTATAATGGAATTTTATCACGAGTGATTTCAAAGCTCAAAAGTTCAGGATAACCAATTCGCGCCACCCCAATCATAACCTTAGTCGCACCCTTTCCCTTTAGTTTCTGAATTACCTGATCATTGGTAATTCCAATACCTGCAAATAAAGAATCGTTAATGGTCACAATTTTATCTCCGGCAAGCACACCAACTTTTTCAGCCGGACCACCAGTAATAGTGTTTATTACTAACACAGTGTCATTCAGTATGTTAAACTGAACTCCAATCCCTTCAAAATTTCCTTCAAGGGGCTCGCTTACCTCCTGCAAATCTCTGGCTGGAATATAAACAGAATGAGGATCGAGATGCTCGAGCATCATCGCCCCCGACCAGATCTGCCGATCGGATTGGCGATGTTCTTCCCCGCGATGTCGGGCGCCGAGCCATGGACCGGCTCGTAGAGCGCCTTCGGGCGGCTGGTCGCCGGGTCGGGCGCGCCAAGTGAGGCCGAGGGAAGCATGCCGAGCGAGCCGGTCAACATCGCGGCCGCATCGGAGAGAATGTCACCAAACAGGTTGTCGCAAAACGACCACGTCGA
>JAAUQL010000185.1 GCA_012033595.1 Cyclobacteriaceae bacterium
TGGTATGGGTTACGGAATGGGAATGAGTTATGGCATGGGTTACGGTAACTACGGTTATGGATACAATTCAGGTTGGTATCAACCATCCGGTTGTTATTATTAATGGTGGTGATGTAAATGGCTCAGGTGTTGTTTATGGAAAGCGTTCATCCCGCAGCAGTGATTTGAACAATGTTGTTACATCTGGCAATCGAACTTCAACAGTCGTTGATACTCAAGGTAACACCCGTGGTTCGTCTGGTCGGGTTGCTGGCGATCCGAATGCAGGAAGTTATTATCAACGGGGTTGGAGAACCAATCCGGATACAAATAGTCGTTTATCATGGAACAATGGTGAAACAACGAATAATTCTGGTAATGCATGGCAAAACAGAAGTGGCAATACCAATACTTCCTGGATGAATAACTCAGGTAATAATTCGCGATCAACCAACTGGTCGGATACAAATAGAAGCGGTTCTAACATGAGCACAATTAGTGGAGGTCGCAGCAGTAGTGGAAGCTCTGGAGGCGGAAGTTCATCAGGGGCAAAGCGCGGAAGAAACTAGAAGTTAAAATCAAACCATTTAAGGGATGAAGAATTGGAGCAACATGCTCATTGGAATTATCATGCTCTCGCCAATGTTGGTACGCGCGCAAAGTTTTTCCGAAACCGCACTTCTTTTCAGTAGAACAAATCCGGGAGGTAGCGCCCGCGTGCTGGGAATGGGTAGTACCCAGGTTAGTCTGGGTGGAGACTATAGCTCGACTTACTCCAATCCGGCCGGCTTAGGAATGTTCAATCGTTCGGAATTTACTTTTTCCTTTGGCTACAACTCGGCCCGTAGCGAGGCATCCTATTTAAATAATACAACCTCAGACGCTAAAAATAATTTTCATATTCCTGGATTGGGTCTCGTATTCCACAAAGACCTAGGAAACAAAAAAATATTAAGTGGCTCGTTCGGCATAACCTTCAACCGGATAAACAATTTTAATGAGAGTTTTAGTTATGAAGGCACAAACTCAAACAACTCTATCGTTGATTACTTTATTGAAGATGCTACAGGCCAGCAACCTAACTCTTTTCTAAAGGGAGGTGGCAATTTTAATACCCCCACTGGCTTGGCGTATAACAACTACCTGATAGAAGACTCGACCTTTGTTGATCCCGCTGCGTCCCCTTTACAGTACCTGTCGGTACTAGGAACTTATCCATCCAATCCCAACGACATTCGCACTGTCCGCCAACAGGAGGAAGTAAGAACAACTGGCTCACAAAATCAATGGAGCTTATCCTACGGAGCCAATTTTTCGGATAAACTATTTTTTGGAGCAGGTTTGGGAATAACTTCCTTGCGATTTGAAGCTGATAAAACGTATCGCGAATCAGATTTTAATTTTGTGCTTGATCCCGCCTTCAACCCGCTTAACAATCTTATACTTGAAGAGCAAATTGATATTAACGGCAACGGAATTAATGGAACCTTTGGCCTTATTGCGCGACCGATCGATATAGTTCAATTAGGAATTTCATACACCACGCCAACACTTTACGTCATGACTGATATCTATCATGCGGTGGTAAAAACCCAATGGAATGATTTCGACTATTTTGGTGATGGAACATTTATTTCAAATGTGAGTGAAGAAAGTGACGATGTTATTTCTGAATACAATTTACAAACCCCCCGCCCGTCTTACTATTGGCACATCGGTATTCATTGGAAAGTCTGGATTTGTTACTGCCGATGTAGAGATGGTTAATTATTCAGGCGCTAAATATAGCTCCGACATTTCAGGAATTACATTCAATTCTGAGAATGAGACAATAAATGAATTATACCAATCTACAGTAAACTATCGGGTTGGTGGCGAATATCGTTATAACAACTTTCGCGTAAGAGCCGGCTATGCCTATATGCCCGATCCCTTCAAGTCAGAACAAAATGGTATAAGCCGAAAGATAACTTCGTTTTCTACGGGGCTGGGATATCGCAACAAGAAGTTTTACACAGATTTGGCAGTCGTCTTCACGCAAGGAAAGAACTCCTATAGACCTTATTCCATAAACTCCGCTGATAGCCCGCTGGTTACACTTGATAATCAAACTACCCTGGGTGTGCTTACGGTGGGCTATTTTTTCTAATTTTTACTTATTGCTTGCACAATTTCATCTAAGGGTATCACCTCACCAGCCAGACTCACCTGGGCTTGACGATAAAACGGAATTCGCTGCGACCGAAGGAATTCGACTTGATCCTTTAACTCTTCCGGATGTACACCAGCAAATAAGGGACGTTCTTCTATGGTTGTTTTAAGAATGCGATTGGCTATTTCAGTAGCCGGAACATCTAAAAAAATAGTGACTCCGTTTTGGTTCATGTAAATCATGTTTTCAAAAAACACCGGAGTACCACCACCTGTAGCCATTACAAAACTAGCAGACGCATCGCCCAATCTTTGTAAACATTCTGATTCTTCCTTGCGGAAAAAACGATTCGCCATTATCGTTTAAAGATTGATTTTACCGGAAGGCCAAACGGACTTTTCTATCTCAGCATCCAGATCAAAAAAAGCAATAGTCAATTTTCAGCAAGCTGTTTTCCTAAGGTAGATTTTCCACATCCCGGGAGACCGACTAAAAATATTTTCATTTTAATAAATCCAATACTTCGCTTACCAATGGGGTATCGTTATGGTGCCAATTACCCAGTACAGTGCCTCTTTGCCACAATGCGATGCCTGGGTTTGATCGGAGAATCGTTTTTAAAACCGTAGCATCGGCATAATAATAAGGTACTGCCAGTTGATGCTCATGTCGAAAGTTTTCCATCGCCTCAGCTCCTGAAGAAGTGAGCACAAAACAATCTACTTTACCTTCTAATTCCTTTATCAAAGCACGAACTGCAGCAATATTATTTGTGGATGCCTTACCTACATCATAGATAACAACCAATAACTTATTTCCCTCAAAAGTATAGGTGGTCATGTCCTCTCCTTCGGGACTACTTACTGAGTAATCTGTAATCTTTGGTTTAATTTTATCTTCATTCAAAACATGAGACGAAACATATTTATATCCCTCATCGGCTGATAAAAATTTTGTGTCGCGAACTTCCTTGCCCTCCTTTTCAAAAATGTATTCGATTATAGGTTGTTCGGGCGCAATCATTTGCTGAGGTATGTTGTTGCCAATTCTGTAAGCGCGAAAATCAATAAACGGTAAATGCCGGATTGCATATATTCCTACAACTAAAGAGAGAGTAGCCGTTGCCGTAACAACAGCGTTCCCTGTCAGAGCAGTTAAAAGTGGTTTTATAGTTTTTTCGGTACCAAAACAAATGAGCTACAAAAACCATCAGTACGATGTCTTTGGTAAACGACTCCCAGGGAGTAAGCTTAATAGCATCACCAAAACAACCGCAGTCGGTCACTTTGTTAAAATAGGCTGAGTAAAAAGTAAGAAAAGTAAAGAAGGTCATCATGAGCAACAGCAACCACGCGGTTAGATTCATGCGCCAATAAATTAATATTGCCACGCCCAATGCCAGCTCGAGTATGATCATGATCATCCCGATCTCCAATGCCCAAGGGATGAAGTAATGAAAGAAGGAGCCGAAGTCAGCAGTAAATACTTCAAAATACTCCTCCATTTTTATTTGAGTACCAATAGGGTCATTCAATTTGATGAGGCCGGAAAAAATTAAAAGTCCGCCAACGAAAAAATCGGGAGAATGGATCAACGTACTTATTACTAATCATATGCTTGCATCTGGTTACTGGAATCTTGTCCGTTTAATAGAATGAGGCAAAAAACAGAGTAGTTAATCATATCCTGATAGTTTGCTTTTACGCCCTCACTGGAAAGTGTTTTCCCTTTGTTATCCTCTATCTGCTTTACGCGAAGCAGCTTCATTAAAATTATATCCGTCATCGAACTTACTCGCATATCGCGCCAAGCTTCAGCATAGTCGTGATTTTTATTTTGCAACAAATCAAATGTATCGGTAACAGCCTCTGCATATAACGGTTCTAAACTCAGCATACGTCAAATCTATTTTTCTGAATCCTGCAATTTGATTTGAATCATCGCCATGATGCAATAATTGATGATGCCTACAAAGTCATCCTGAATAGGATCGTCAACCTTCTGCACTCCTTTTTCCTGAATGCTACGGATTCGCTGCGCCTTAATGTAAATCTGATCGGTGATAGAGGAAAGGCGTAGTACACGCCAAGCCGTTCCATAATCGTGTGTCTTACGGGCAAATAATGCTTGGCAGCTGGCTATCACCTCTTTATATTCGTGGACAGTTTTCTCATTCATATTCGGGTGCAAAGTAAATTATTTTCGGTCAACAAACACTCAGGTTCAGGGCAAGATCTTGATCTCAGCACACCAGA
>JAAUQL010000086.1 GCA_012033595.1 Cyclobacteriaceae bacterium
CCCGCAACCTTGTTGCATGCTTTCTCATAAATAGTATTTTTGCTCATAATGTATTTGATTATGGGCATGATACTGATTTTTGGTGGAATGCTCAGGCTACCTCCCGAAAGGGAGGTTTAGTTCAACAAGCGGTAAAGTGCATAAGGGTTTCAGAGGTAAGCGAGCGTTTGTGGCTCGTAAAAAAGTGGGTAGTAAACTGATAGGAAATCGCCTCGTACTCCCGCACGACACCATACCATCAACCGTTACCATGCATTCGAACGAACGTCTTGCACACAAAAAACATTTGGTGATTAAGATTTGTATATTTGAGAAAAATTCAAATTATGGAAACTTCAAATATTAGAATATATCAGTTAGAGGACGGAAAAACTGAAATAAATGTTCAGTTGGATAATGAAACTGTTTGGTTAAATTTAAACCAAATGGTAGAATTGTTTGAGCGTGATAAGTCTGTCATATCAAGACATATAAGCAATGTGTTCAAGGAGAAAGAATTGCAAAGGGATTCAGTTGTTGCAAAAAATGCAACAACTGCTTTGGATGGTAAAACTTATAAAGTAGATTACTATAATCTGGATGTTATAATTTCAGTTGGCTATAGGATTAAATCAAAAAGAGGAACACAATTTAGGATTTGGGCAAATCAGATAATTAAGGATTTCTTAATAAAAGGATACTCGATTAATGAAAAACGACTTTCTCAAAAAAATGAGCAACTTAAAGAGTTGCAAGAATCGGTTAAAATTCTTGGAGAAGTGTTGAACTATAAAATGTTGACTAATGATGAGAGTACGGGTTTACTAAAAATAATTTCGGATTATGCCTATGCGTTAGATATATTAGATCAATATGATTATCAAAGACTTGAAATAAATAATACTTCTGGAAAAGAAATCTTTCAATTGACCTATGAGGAAGCAATGACCCAAATAAGAATTGCTAAGAAAGCTCATGGGAATAGCGACTTGTTTGGACATGAAAAAGATGATTCATTTAGAAGTTCAATATCTACAATTTACCAAACGTTTGATAGTGAAGATTTATACCCAAGCATTGAAGAAAAGGCAGCGAATCTATTGTATTTCATCACTAAAAACCATTCATTTTCAGATGGAAATAAACGAATTGCAGCATTTCTATTTCTGTATTTTCTGGGAAGAAACGGTATTTTATTTGATGCAAATGGAAATAAAAGATTAGCTGACAACACACTTGTTGCATTGACTTTAATGATTGCTGTAAGTAAACCCGATGAAAAAGATACAATGACAAAAGTGATTGTAAACCTGATAAATAAAAATAATTAACGCATGGTAATAAATAGGAATATGAGCGACCTGTAAGGCCCAGCGATTATTCCAGGTTGAACTACATCCGCTGGCAGCGTACTCGCAAAAGCGTTATGTACTTTAAGAAGGTAAGGGAAGATTTGTTCCTGGTTTTCAGTTACCAGACAAGCAGTTAATTAGATACTGCTTAACAATTTTAACGCTCACCAGTGTCCATATGACACTGCTCATTGCCGATATTTGGGCTTAAACTGAGTTAGGGGGCAATACGGCATTTCGCGCTTTTAGATATAGTAGAGCACCTGACCGCAAAATACTTTTAATACCATGACACTCCACAAACAAAAAATCAGACGCTTGATCCATTCCCTGGCGATGTCATGGATCATATGGGTGCTGGCCGCTTTGCTTTTCGGTTTGGTACGTGTGTGGGGCGTGGAAGACCTGCCTGCCATACAACGTCTCAGTCCTTTTGTTCCATGGGCATTTCTACTGGAAATGCTGATATTTGGAACAACAATAGGTGTTCCGTTCGGTATTCTGGATTTTTTCCTTTCGCAAGAAAAAATACACCGCTTGCCCTATTGGAAATTGATAGCCATAAAAAGCGGAGCCCAGATAGTGCTTTCGGTATTCAGCGTGGTAGTACTGGTCATTGTCAACAACCACTATCGGCATACCGATTTGGGGATTTTGCATTTTATCTTTTCCCCTTCTACCTATTTGTGGCTGGTTTTTTCCGGCATCATTAGCCTGTTCATTTATTTTCTTCAGGTGGTACGGTCTAAGTTTGGCGAAAAAATGATGATCAATATTTTGCTGGGCAAATACCATTATCCGCGTGTCGAGAGCAGAATATTCATGTTTCTGGACATGCGCTCCTCTACCACTCATGCCGAAAGCCTGGGTCACATTCGGTTTAGCTCGCTTCTCCAGCACTGCTTTCGCGACCTGACTTCCGCTATTATTTTGCACGATGTAGAAATATACCAGTATGTTGGCGACGAAGCTATTTTGACGTGGAAGGTGGCCGATGGACTGCGAAACGAAAATTGTCTGCGTACCTACTTTCATTTCATTCAATTTTTGGAAAAGAAAAGGGGATATTATGAAAAAAAGTATGGTTTTCTTCCTTTTTTCAAAGCTGGCGTTCACCTCGGCGATGTCACCGTGTCGGAAGTAGGTGTGGTAAAGCGGGAGATCGCCTATCATAGTGATGTCCTTAATACTGCTGCCCGGATACAAGGCAAGTGCAATGAGTTTGATGCCGGGCTACTAGTATCCGAAAAACTTAAAGATATGCTCTCTGTCCTGCACGACATTAGTTTTGAGCAAATAGGAGGCATATCGCTCAGGGGCAAACATTTGCCGGTAAATATTTACAAGGCTGTATTGCTCCAATCGCGATGATGCAAGCGAAATGGTCGGTGCCTGGAGACTTTGGGCTATGCGTTGCAGTGGCGCATGCTGGTTTGGGTTAGGCAAAAGCCTGAAACTTTGTGAATGATTAAACCAAGGAAAATGAGCGCTGGCCTGACAAAACAGCGGGTGTGTGCAGGGCTGTGGATGGAGGCATTGTTTTGTCTTGTTTTTTCTTTGCTTACTTTCTAAGCATCAAGTAAAAGAAAGTAAGAACCGTGGCCGATCAGTGCAACTATGGTAGAAGCAGACTCGCAGCTTGTTTAATATTTTTTGTTTCTCCTCACTGCTTTATGAGCAAGTTTTATTAGCCTTATTTCCGAATGTGCAGTCGAAAAAAACGGCACGAAAAAACTAAACCCCGGTGAATTACCGAGAGACATGATAATTGGAGCAATTAGCAGCCCCTGGGTTGCCATAGTGTCATTGCACCGATTTATTCGCCAATTGGCCGCAGGCGGCATCGATGTCTTTGCCCCGGCTGCGGCGTACGTTTACGATCAGCCCTTTTTTTCCAGGAAACTGGTAAACTTTTCCAATTCATCAACCCCTGCCCGCATAAACGAGGCTTTGTCTATCGGGTTGTACTCGATGATGTTCACTTTACAGGGGATGTCACTTGCGAAGCGGACCAGGTTTTTGGCATCTTCATCGCCCAGGTTAAAGTGGTGGAAGGCGATGTATTCGAGCGTGATTTTATTGCCGGTAAGCTGGTGAAATACATGAGCGCGTCTTTGAGTTCCTGCAGGCAGTTGGTCTCGTTTATGGCCATAATTCCGTTGCGCTTTTGGTCGTCTGCTGCATGCAGCGACAAGGCCAGATTGAAACGCACCTGGTCATCAGCCAGTTTTCTTATCATTTTGGCAATGCCTGCCGTTGAAAGCGTGATACGTCTGGGGGCAATGTTGAGCCCATCTGTGGCGGTGAGCCTTTCTATGGCTTGGAGCACATTGACGTAGTTGAGCAAGGGCTCACCCATACCCATCAGCACTATGTTTGACAGAGGTATCCCATAGTTTTTTACTGCCTGTTCGTTGATGAGTACTACCTGGTCGTAGATCTCTCCGGCATAGAGGTTTCGTTTGCGCTCCAGGGTGCCTGTGGCGCAAAAAGTGCAAGACAGCGAACAACCCACTTGCGAAGAGATGCAGGCAGTCATGCGTTTTTCGGTGGGGATCAGCACACCTTCTACCAGGTTGCCGTCGTGGAGCCTGAAGCCGGATTTTATGGTCTTGTCTGAGCTAAACTGCGATTCTGCCACGGTGACTGGCCTGATGCTGTATTTCTGCTTCAAAAGTGCTCTTAGCGCAAGCGAAAGGTTGGTCATTTCGTCAAAATCGCGGGCAGATTTTACCCAAAGCCATTCAAAAATTTGCCTGGCCCTAAAGGCTTTCTCTCCATACCCGGTGAGCTCGGTGGTAAGCTGCTCCAGCGAACGCTGACGTATATCGGGCTTAATATCCTCTTTTGCCATGATGCAAAATTAACAGCAAATCCAATGATTTGTTCCTTTCCTGAAAATTAATCACCACGAGTAGGAGGCTGTCAACGGGAAGTGGTCGGAGTAATCTACAGTGCGATGCGTAACAAAGCTGTTGATCTCTATCTGGTCGCTAAAGAACTGGTTGTCGATGCGAAGGAAGAAGAGCTTGCCATTGTAGGTAAATCCAAAGCCGGTGCCTGCTTTTTCGAAGGCATTGTTTAGGTGTCCACGCAAGGCAAAATACGGATAGCTGTAGGGCAGTTCGTTGAGGTCGCCGCAGAGTATCGTCTTGTGCCGGCACTGAGCTATACTTGCCGTGAGGGCTTTGACCTGCCGGGCTCGTGAAATAAAACCCTTGCGAAGGCGCACCCCGGTATCTTTGTAGCTTTTGGCCAATCGGTCGGTATCTACCACATTATTTTCGTCTATGCTCATCGATTCCAAATGTGTATTGTATATCCGCACGGTATCGTTGCCCACTATGATATCGGCAAAAATGGTATTGAGGAAGTCGCCAGATGAAGAAAGCACCTCGCCCCTATGTACAATGGGCAATTTGCTGAATATTGCAATTCCAAATTCGGCTTTGGCGCGGTCTTGTAGCACTATTTTAAAATGCTGATGTTTCCATCCCGCTTTGCTCAGCCGCTTTTTCACATCAAAAATATCCGATTTGTCATTGTTATAGTATTCCTGGAAGCACTTTACCGGGGCATCGTTTTCTACCGACCACGCCACCATCTTTTTGGAAGAGGCGTATCCCTCGTTTTTTAGCGTAGCGTAATTATTGAATACCCGTACGTTATAGCTCAGCACTTTTAATTTTCCGGTGTCATTGCCAAGGCTGAGCGCATAACTCACTTTTATAAAAATAAAACCCAGGGCAATCATGATAAGGTGATAAAAAAAACCGGCCTTTAGTTTACGTGTATTAAAAAGTAAAAAAACAAAGTGCACCAGTATTACCAGTGGGATGGCAAGTGCGAAAAAGCCGGAAAGCCAAAATATGTCAGGCGAGACTAATACGCTGCCATAGCACAAAACGGTGACCGCAAAAAAAATAATCCTCAATTTATTTTTCATACATAGGCCTGTTTATCGCTCCAATCATAGGCATCCTAATCCACTAAATATTTTGGGCTAAAATAAAACTAAAAAAGAAAATTGCCTTCATGCAAATTCGAAATACCTACATAATTGTCGCTGACAAAAGATTTTTGAGCAGGGTTGCGTAAATTCGCGTTTTAAAATACAGAAACAGATATACCGACATGAAAGATAAGAAAATCGCCATAATTGGAGGCGGAAATCTGGGCAGTTCCATAGCCTATGGTTTGCTGGCATCTAAGCTGTACCTGGCAGCTAACATCACCGTGACACGGCGCAAAATAGAAATTATTAGCGACCTGGCCGATAAAGGTTTGAATGTACATTCGGACAACTTATTGGCCATCAAAGAAGCCGATATCGTGATTGTGGCCGTAAAACCAAAAATGGTGGATGCGGTGCTGCATGAAGCCAAAGCAGTGCTCAGTCCGGAAAAAATAGTTATTTCTGTGGCTACGGGTGTTAAGCTGGCTCATATGCAGGCGATCGTGGGCAGCGGTATTCCTGTCTTTCGTGCCATGCCCAATACGGCTATTTCCATTCGCGAATCTATGACCTGTATTGCCACTGCCAACGGTCACGATGCCCAGATAGCTGAAGTCCTCGATATTTTCAACCAATTGGGGCAGTCCATCAAAATCGCCGAGGAGCTAATGGATGCCTCCACGGTATTGGCTGCTTGTGGCATTGCCTATGCGCTACGGTTTATCCGGGCAGCATCTCAGGGTGGCATTGAGATCGGTTTCGACGCTGCTACTGCCCAGACCATTGCTTCTCAGACCGTCCGTGGCGCTGCTGGTCTCTTGATTAAAGGAGGTCAGCATCCGGAACGCGAAATCGACAAAGTGACCACACCGGCGGGCATTACCATAGCGGGGCTCAACGAAATGGAGCACCAGGGCTTTAGTTCGTCCCTGATCAAGGGCATTAAGACATCTTTCGAGAAAATTGGCTAGGCGCATCATCATCAGCGATATGCACGGTTGTGCCAGGTCTTTCATCGAGCTGGTACAGCATAAAGTGCAGTTGCAAAAAGATGATGTTCTTTACCTTTTAGGTGATTACATCAATAAGGGACCCGACTCCAAAGGGGTGCTGGATTTTATATTTTTTCTGAAAAGGAAGGCCACAAAGTGCATTGCCTCCGTGGCAACCACGAGCAATATCTCCTCGATGGCCTCAAGGCCTCCTTGGACAAAGAGGCATTTGACGCCCGCGGTGGCAAGGAAACGCTGGAGAGCTTTGGGGTAAAATCAATTGACAAAATCCCGCAAAAATACCTGGAATTTATCCAGGCGTTGCCATTTTTTATCGAACTGGAAAAGTATCTGCTGGTGCATGCCGGGCTAGATTTTGCGCTCGATGACCCCTATGCAGATAATTTTTCGATGCTCAACATCAGGGAGATGCAGATCGATATGGATAAGACCGGCGGAAGAAGCATAGTCCATGGCCATGTTCCGACCCCGGTAGCCGAAATAGTAGCAGCTGTAAAAAAGCATTCGAGCGATATATGCGTAGATGCCGGATGCGTATATACCGACCGGGAGGGCATGGGTCACTTGGTAGCATTGGATTTGGAAACCGGAGAACTGTATTTACAGGAAAACATAGAGTAAAAACCCAGTCATACAAATCGATAGAGACGAAAGTACACAGCATACATGGATTGAAGCCATAGATGACGGCAAAGATGTTGATGGTGGGTCTCTGGCAAGTTGACTGGCTGAATTCAGACTTTTTCGATTGTTAAATTATTGGGGATTTTTTGTGTTAAACATCATTATTCTAAATAAATTTGATTTTTCCAAAATAGCTATACGTGTTCAGATACCTGATAATATGTTTATTCATAGCCCTGTTTGCCGTAGATGGCGTCGCCCAGGTAACGGTGGGTCTCCATGGTGGAGCAAATTTTTCACGGATGGATTTTACCAATAATCCCGAATACAAATTTACCGAGATCAAAGCTCAGAGCGGTTTCTTAGGTGGAGTGGTAGTGCAATTTATCCCCGAGAAGCATGCCGGTCTGCAGGCAGAATTCAACTATTCTCAAAAGGGATGGATAGAGATGGATACAACCATGGGCAAAGAATTGCAGTACAAAAACAAGCTGGACTATGTAGAGTTGCCTATTCTGACTCATATTAATATAGGGGCAGGAAACTTTAGAGGTCTTCTCAACCTCGGGCCATACCTCGGATATGCGCTCAACAGTTCGACCAAACTTACCAATTTGCAGACGGGGACAAGCCAAACCACAAAGCATGACTTCGACAACGACAAGGATAACAGGATAGATTTTGGGTTGCTGCTAGGCTTTGGTTTCGAATACAGATTGGCATTGGGCAAGCTGGCCATTGAAGCCAGGTACTCAATTGGTTTGGGCGACCTGAACAAAGACAAAGCGAGTCAATCGGAAGTTTCTCAATTCAGGGTGTTGGGTGTTTTGTTGCGTTATAGTATTCCACTCCAGGCTAGGGAATCCAAAACAGATCAGCAATGATATCGTCGGCCAGAAAAATTCCTTTTTTGCTCAAATAGAGCATATTGTCATTCACAAGTACCAACTTTTCGTTTTTCAACCGTTCTATTGTGCCAGATTTGCCGGCAAGGAGGTCGTAACCAAACAAGCTGTGGAGTGTGTGCAGGTTGCAACCCCACTTGGTACGCAGGCTGGTCATGATAAATTCGTTGGCTCGAGATGCCTGGCTGATGTGTTCCAAATCGAATGGGACGATGTTTTGAGCCAGGCTTTTCATATACAGATGGTTATTGGCCACATTATGCTGCCTGTCTATCCCATTATAAGAATGAGCCCCCGGGCCGACCCCCAGGTAGGTGATGTTTTTCCAGTAGGAAGTATTGTGTCTTGCGTAGTGTTCGTTTCGGCAAAAATTAGATACTTCATATTGTTCATAACCATTGCGCTCCAAAGTGGCAATCAGCAATTCAAATTGAGAGGCAGATGCCTCATCACTCACAGGCAAAAACCGGCCTTTTTTTAGCCAATTGCCAAATACGGTTTTTTCTTCAATTGTCAGTCCATAGACCGAAATGTGTTCGGGGTATAGAGCAATAGCCTGTTGCAAATCCTCCATTAAATCATGATCCGATTGCCCTGGAATGGAAAAAATAAGATCAAGGCTGATTTGGTCAAAACCGGCTTCTCTTGCCAGCCCGATGCATTTTACTGCTTCTTGCGCACTGTGAGCCCGGTTGAGCAATGTCAATATTTTATTCTGAAAAGATTGTACACCTATGCTCAGTCTGTTTATCCCAAAGTCTTTTAAGGCCAGCAGTTTTTCCATCGATAAATCATCGGGGTTGGCTTCCAGGGTTATTTCAGCTTTTTCAGTTATTTTAAACAGGCAATAAATTTTATCCAACACCTTATTCAGTTCATCAATGGTCAATAGGGAAGGGGTGCCTCCCCCAAAATAGATAGAGTCGAATGAGGCGATTGATAGATAAGTTTTCCGCAATTCCAGTTCCTTGCAAATCGCATCTATCATTGCGATCTGTAGGTGGTATTGGTGCTAAAGTGAAAATCGCAATAGTAGCAAGCTTGCTTACAAAAGGGGATATGAATATAAAGACCAGCCAAAATCAATTATTTTTGATGCAAGTTATCAAGAATTAAGTTTGGCTCTGGTCTATCGCATATTTACAGTAATTTTTTTTTCGCTTAGCATCTCATGCTTTGCCCAGGGCGAATATCGGCTTACCATACATTATTATTCAGATTCAGTGCGACATACCAGGTTATTGCCGGAAAAGGAAATCCTGATCGATTCTACGCAGTTGGCTCGCGTCATTGGAAGTGAGCTTGCGCAAATCTACGATATGGGGTACCTGGCAGCCAATGCCCGGGTGATCCATGCACAAACTGCCCAGGGCAAATTGCTCATTTATGCCAATCAACAATACCGTTGGGCATATCTGAGCCAGGGCAATGTCAGTGACGGATTGCTTCGCAAAGTGGGCTTCGATCCGGGACACTTCGACGGCAAACCTTTTGCCTATCCGCGGATTGCACGAATATTAAACGAGCTGGTAGCATATGCAGAAAACAATGGTCATCCTTTTGCTTCGGCCAGGCTGGATTCATTAAATATATCGGGTGGCAACATAAGTGCATGGATCAACTACCAGCCCGGCCCATTGATCGAATTTGATTCTTTAGTGGTCGAAGGTTTTGATAAGGTAAAACCAAAGTTTTTGATGGATCATCTGGGCATATACCAGGGCAAGCCTTATGATGAGCGCCTTGTGAAATCAATTGGCCAGAGGATGCGCTTGCTGCCGTTTCTCACCCTATCAGCAAAGCCTGAAATCGACATGAGTAATGGAAAATGCACCATCAGGCTACAACTGGAGCAGAAAAGTGTGAGCACGTTCGATGGAATATTGGGGGTTTTGCCCAATGAGAAAGCGGGTCAGCAGATGTTAATCACCGGACAGTTAATGCTCGATCTTTACAATGTATTTGCCTCCGGCAAGCGCATAGCTTTAGACTGGCAAAGCTACGATGCAAGTTCGCAATTGCTCAATGCCTTGTATTATCATCCAAATATTTTCCATACGCCTTTAAATGTCCAACCCGATTTTTATTTGCTCAAGCAAGACACGACTTTCATTAACCGCAAATTTGCCATCGATATATCAGTGCTCACCCGGCGCAGCGAAAAAATCGCCTTTCGAACCGAATGGATAAGCTCAAATCTGATCAGCACTGCTGGTCTGGAAGACATGGAAGAGCTGCCAACAAATGCAGATTATAGGTTAAACTACTATGGAATGAGTTATGGACTGGATAAATTGAATATAAAAAACCTGCCTACAGGTGGTTTTGATCTCAGCCTAAATGCATCTGTAGGTCAGAAGAAAATCATTGAAAACCCTGCCTTAAATCCCATATTGTATGCCGGTGTCAGGCAGCAATCTCTGCAATTCCGGTTGAGTGGTGAGCTGGATACATATTGGCATTTGTACAAAAACCTGGTACTGCGCTACAAAATGTATGGCGGATATATAAATGGGGACAATTTGTTTCAAAGCGATGTGTTTAGACTCGGCGGACTAAAATCGCTGAGGGGTTTTGTGGAAAATCAATTTTATACCGATGCTTTTGCCAGCGCCAACCTGGAGCTGAGAGCCATGTTATCTGCCGATAGCTACTTTCTGGTGTTTTATGACCAGTCGATACTATCGGATTTCACTGGCGATAAGAAAAAGAAACAACACCCTTTTGGAACTGGCGCGGGCTTTAGTTTCGCCACAGATGCCGGAATTTTCAACTTTGTATTAGCCCTTGGCAAATCCAACAACCAACCTTTTGCCTTCAATTACTCCAAAATTCATTTTGGCTATGTTGGCCGCTTCTAGTTTGTTTTTGATCCTGATTACAAGTTAAATATGCCTTGAAATACGATTAATAAAAAATACAAGTAATTTTGCATGCTGATTGTTTGCAGATGATATCACCTAAAAGGACAACAAACCTTCTTATATCCATAGTGGCCATATTGGTCACCAATACACTTTGTGCGCAGTCAGATAATTTCCTGGTGAAAAAGGATATGCGGCTCGATTGGATGTTTTATGATGCCAGAGACAAAGTTATGCTGCCCTTTCTCGACCACAGCCCCCAATATCCCGTCGCTATACATCTTGCCCTGGCCAATGAATATGGTCATGAAGCTATGCTTTTATTGGAAATACCCGGCGGCACGAGCTTGTTTTTGCAGAACAAATTCATTTGGCATTATGCAGAAGATACGACTGCCCGCTTATTGATCGACAGCCTCACGCATCTGTTTGGCAATAAGACCCTGCAGCTTACTTTATACAACGGTGAAGCTTTTGCCTCACCAGCAAATGCCAAAATCGGGTTTGAACAGTCCAATTTCAAAAGTGCCACCACCGTCAATCCAATTTCAAAGCGGATATTAGACCATCGTGGAGATTATTTCAAAATCATTATACTATTACTATTTACTTTTTTTGTAATACTCCGCACACTGTTCCCTTCCGATCTCTTCGATTTTCTGGATTTTAGAACACTTTTTACCTTTCGCTATACAGATACGCTTATTTCAAAATATCGCTCCATCACCAAAACACAAATACTGGTAGTCGTTTTTCAGGCGGCACTGCTTTCCGCATTGTTGATCGTCTTCTTTTATTATTATCATAATCCATTTGATCAATATCCCTTTATGTCAACCAACCCACTATTAAGCTGGGTGACATTTGTCGGACTAATACTGGTATTGTTCATACTCAAATATGTGCTTATAAGCATATTCAGCTTCTTGTTTGGCATGGAAGACCGCATCAATTTCTATTTTATTGAGTTTATGAGAATGTCGATGATTTTTTACACCTTGCTGTTTGTGGTGCTAAGCTATGTTATTATCAATAAATTTTATTTGCTGGAAGATTTGATTGATGGGCTCGTTTTGTACATAGTGGCGTTTAATATACTCAGATACATCATGCTCTATTTTAAATTTCGGGCAATAGTGTCTATGAAAAATCTGCATTTATTTTCTTATCTTTGCAGCACAGAGCTAATACCCATCATATTAGGGATTAGATTTTTTATCAAATAGACAACCGCACTACACTTTACTAAGCAAATACCGAAATGATTGATAAGAGTAGACTGGAAAAAGTTAAAAGTATATTAGTATCGCAGCCTAAGCCGAGTGCTGAAGATTCCCCCTACCATAAGTTAGCTTCAAAGTATAATGTAAAAGTGGATTTTCGTCCATTTATACACATAGAGCCGGTGAATGTAAAGGAATTTAGAAAGCAAAAGGTAGATGTGCTCAACCATACGGCTGTGATTTTTACAAGTCGCAACGCGGTGGATCATTTTTTTGGCTTGTGCAAAGAAATGAAAATAGAGATGCCATCAGACATGAAATACTTCTGTATCTCTGATCAAACGTCCTATTATTTGCAGAAATACATCGTAATCAGGAAGAGAAAAATATTTACAGGCTCGAAAACTGCGCAAGATTTAATCGAGATTCTCAAGAAACACAAAAACGAGAAGTACATTTTCCCCTGTTCCAATATCAGAAAAAACGATATTCCCGATTTTCTGGTAGAGAATGGATATAAGTTTACCGAAGCCATCATTTACAAAACAGTGGCTAGTGATTTGTCTGATTTGGCCGAGGTCAACTATGACATGATTGCATTTTTCAGTCCTTCGGGAATCAACTCGCTAATGGTAAATTTCCCCAATTTCAAGCAAAACAAAACAAGGATAGCTGCATTTGGGCCTACAACAGCCCAGGCCGTAACAGACGCAGGGCTTATTCTCGATGTACAAGCACCAATGCCAGATGCGCCCTCCATGACCGGGGCAATAGAAGTGTATATCAAAGAAGCCAACAAACAATAGCGGAAAAGGAAATAGTGCAAAGTCCTGTTTTTTTACAACAAAATTTTAAATATTACATAGCCTAATAAAAATTGAAAGTTCGCTATTTTTCATAAAATTAAATTCCTATTGTTGTAACTATGTTTGTATCAGGGAGAAAAATTCTTGTACTTATAGTTTTACTTGCAGTCATTAAGCCTGTATTTGGTCAGCAAGATCCGCAATTTTCGCAATACATGTTTAATGATCTGTATAACAATCCCGCATATTCGGGCGTGATGGGTGTGACTAATTTTACCACTATGTATCGTTCGCAGTGGACCGGCTATACAGGTACCTTCGATGAAGGGGGCGCGCCAAAAACTTTTTTGGCAAGTTTCAATTCACCTGTATTTAAGCTGCGCAGCGGTGCCGGCTTTTATATATTAAATGATCAAATCGGACCTCAGAATAATTTACAATTTATGGGATCCTATGCCTACCATCTTGGGGTCGGCAATGGTAAGATGAGTTTTGGCGTCCGGGCTGGTGTTTATGGTCAGTCTATAGACTTTGGTCAATACAGGCCGAACGAAGTAAACGACCCTATTTTGCAGAAAGGTAAAGAAAGTCAATATAGACCTGACATGGGTGTTGGAATTTACTATAAAGCAGAAAACTATTTTGGTGGGGTGGCGATCAACCATATTTTAAAATCAGAGTTTGATTTTGGTTCAGACTCATTGAAAAATGCCCTTGCTAATAATTTGGTGATCAATGGCGGGTATATGTACGAGGTAAATTATGATATAATCCTTACACCCACCCTATTGGTAAAAACAGATTTTGTATCATATTCTTTCGATATTAGCGTTGTCGGAATATACCGCGAGAAATTTTGGGGCGGCTTGTCCTATAGAGATTCAGAGGCAGTAGTTGCATTACTAGGTGTAAATGCCTTAAAAGACAAGTCATTGAAAATTGGATATTCCTTTGATTATGTCATCAAGGCTCAAAAAGCCAAGCAGGCGACATCCCACGAGATACTGTTGAGCTATAATATGCCAGCCGTAACAGGGGGCGGAAAGAAAATTATCCGGACGCCAAGGTTTAGACATTAGTGCAAAGATCACTAATGTATGTTTAGGGAATAAATTTGTGAATAAATATAGGAAGCAATCAATTAGTTTTGGGCGTGTAAAACGCCTACGCAATTTCTTCCAGTGGTGTTTTGTATTATTGAATTTTTGAAATAAAGTTAAACGCAAAATTTTTTAAATTTTAGGTTTAAATAAGGTGTTATGAGTAAATTATTTGTTTTAGGCAAATCTGCGCTTTTGATTTTGATTATCGCGGTTTTCAATCAATCATGCGGCTTATTGGGCGGACGAGGAGGCGATAATGGCGAACTGGTCGGCGTAGAAGGTAGGGAATGGACTGGCATGGTCATCCCCTATGGCATGGTTCCGGTTCCCGCAGGTACATTCCATATGGGGCAGGCAGATGAAGACATTGCTGCTACCCAGATCAATTTCAACAAGCAGGTCACTATTGGAGCGTTCTTCATGGATGATTCAGAAATCACCAACAACGAGTATCGACAATTTATGGAAGGCATCCTTCAGGATTCCATGAGTATCCTGGGTGAAGATTTTGTGATGAATGAGCTGTATCCTGATACCACAGTTTGGATCAAAGATTTTGCACACCATATGGGCGACCCACTGTTAGTTTATTATTGGTCGCACCCGGCCTTTGATAATTTTCCGGTTGTTGGTGTAGACTGGGAAGCTGCAAAATATTTCTCAAGGTGGAGAACTGCTTATTTCAATGATTACAGAGCCAGTATCGGCGAGTGGCCAATGCCAAATTTCAGGTTGCCCAGCGAAGCGGAGTGGGAGTATGCAGCTCGTGGCGGTAGAGATATGGCAAAATATCCATGGGGCAACCCCTATATCAGAAATGCCAAAGGCTGTATGCTGGCCAACTTCAAACCTGGTCGTGGAAACTACTATGATGACGGATATGCCTATACTTCCCCTGCATACTCATTTTTCTCAAACGATTTTGGCTTATTCGACATGTCTGGAAACGTATCGGAATGGTGCGAAGATGCTTACAATCCGGCAGCATATCCCTTGGTTTGGGATTTGAATCCTAAATACTTCGAAGCGGAAGAGCCGCTGAAAGTAATAAGAGGAGGTTCTTGGAAAGATATCGCGTTTTTCCTGGAAACAGGTACGCGAACCTATGAACATAAAGATACAACAAGGGCCTTTATTGGTTTTAGATGCGCAATGACGTATCTGGGACGATCAACAGGGGCCGAGTTTTAAATAAATGATATTCTGTAAAATTTAAAGTTTAACCAAAATGAGTAAAAGAGGCGGATTTCAAGAACTGTTTTTTAGCACGATAATGCCCAAAGTGTATGGTATTGGTGCTGCTATTGTTATCGTAGGTGCGATGTTTAAGTTGCTGCACATTACGGGTGCGGGTGTGATGTTGGGAGTTGGACTATCAGTAGAAGCCATCATTTTCTTTTTTAAGTGCTTTTGAGCCCAAAAAAGCTGAGCCGGATTGGACTAAAGTTTATCCAGAGCTCGCTGACGATTTTGAAGGTGCTGGTGGAGCCAGAACAAAAATCAAATCGCAAGACTCGGTAACTAAAAAATTAGATACCATGTTGGAAAGTGCCAAAATTGGCCCTGAATTGGTCGATAGCCTCGGTCGTGGCATGAGACATCTTTCTGAAACCACCGCCAAATTGGGGCAAATGGGAGATGCAGCGCTTGCTACCAATGAGTATTCGCATTCTGTAAAAGCAGCTGCCAGCAACATCAATAAAATGAACCAATCGTACGCCGAAAGTGTAGGATCTATGGTTGAAATGGCTACAGTGTCAAAAAGCGCCACTGCCGAAATGGCCAATGCTTCGAAAGATGCTAAAGAATACCATACGCAGGTACAAAGTGTAACAAAAAATCTTGGAGCGCTCAATGCAGTGTATGAAATGGAACTTCAGGATGCCAATCAGCATATCAAAGCAATGAATAAATTCTACACCAATTTGACGCAATCGCTCGACAGTATGGCCAAAGCCACTGAAGATGCCGAAAGTTTCAAAGGTGAAATCAGCAAGCTCACCACTAATTTATCAAAGCTTAATAATATTTACGGTGGCATGATCAATGCCATGAAGGGTAGTCAAGCCTAATCAATTAATTATTAAAACTGTGTAATAATGGCTGGAGCAAAAGAAACCCCTAGACAAAAAATGATTGGCATGATGTACCTGGTACTCACTGCCATGCTTGCGCTGAATGTGGACTCGGCCGTATTGGAAAGATTCGAGCTGATAAATGGCACCCTGGAAGAGCAAGTAAAAAATAACAGTGTGCGCAATAGTCATACTGTAAAGAGTATAGCTGCTACTGTAGCCGAAAAAGGCAACAGGGAGCCGGATGTGGTCGTTCTCAACAAAGCCAAAGAAGTAAGGCAGAAGACTGAGGATATCATAAATTACATGAATCGCCTTAAGGCGGAGATCGTGGAGTATTCTGGTGGACTGGATGAAGAAGGCAGATTGGAAGGAGCCAAAGACATGGACAAAATCGCTGACTATATGCTAAGGCAGAAGCGGGGCGATTCGCTCAGGAACAAGCTTAATGCTTATACGGAGTGGATGTCGTCCAATGTTGGACAAGAGTTCCCCTCATTGGCTCTCAACGGCAAAGAAGATCCATATTGGAGCAAATTCCCCAACCAGCGTACAAAGGATTTTTCTGAGCTGATGTTCGAAAGCGTGCCTACTGCTGGTGGTCTTGCATCTATGAGCCAGTTGGAAGGCAGAATTTTGGACTATGAAGAAGTAGCATTAAGCGCATTGAGCCAAAACGTAGGTGCAAAAGACATCGCGTTCGATAAAATTGTGCCTATGGTATTGCCGGAATCGCAACTTGTGGCGGCTGGTGCAAAGTACAAAGCTAAAATGTTTATCGCTGCCTCAGCATCAGGTGTAACACCGACCATGAAAATGAACGGATCAAGTATTCCTGTAGATGCAGATGGTTTTGGTACAGTGGAATTTACCGCCAAAGCAGAAAAGTATGATGCCAATGGCCAGGATCAAAGGTCGTTTTCGGCAGAGATTACTATCGGCGATCAGACTTTTACTGAGCAAATTCAGTATATCGTGGCTCGACCAGTCATCCAAATACAATCAGCTTCTGTACAAGCACTGTACAGGAATTGCGGAAACAAACTTAACGTTCAGGTACCAGCCCTGGGTGCGGCATATGTACCTTCCTTCCAGGTAAAAGGTGGTTCTGATGTAGAAGGAAAAGGAGGCCAGGTCACCATTATTCCAACCTCACCAACGGTAGAGCTTTCAGTGTTTAGCAGTGGAACTTTGATCGGTACAGAGAAATTCAGGGTGAAAGAAATCCCAAAACCAGAATTGGTGTTGAAAAGTGGTGGCAAGGAAGTCGATCTTAAAAGAGGTGTGACCAATGTGCCAAGAGAATTGACATTGGATGCCGTTCCTGATAACGACTTTGCACAATTTCTTCCTGAAGATGCGCGTTATCGAGTCACCAAATGGGAAGTAACGCTTGCCAGAGGCCAGAGAGCTATCGAAGTTAAACAAGTTACCTCACCTAGAGCCGATTTGTCATCTTTCGTGCCACAGGCAAGACCTGGCGACAGAATAGTAATAGAAGCCAAAGAGGTTCAAAGAATGAACTTCAAAAATGAAAAAGAAGACGTAAAGATTGGGGTTAACTCAGCTATTAAATCCGTCTCTATCAATTAAACAATAGTATTATGAACAAGGCATTAACATTCATTTTTGTTCTTTTCCTGGTAGCATTGGGAACGTTTGAGGCAAGGGCTCAAGAAGATAAGCTGACTTACAATGAGCACTCAGTTTATCCCATTCATTATGCAAATCAGATGTACAAGCGGACCGTTTGGAGAAGGATGGATTTGAAAGAAAAGCAAAACAGGCCTTTCTTCTCTACCAGCAACGAAATCACCAGGCTGATTATAAATGCGGTTGAAGATGGATTGATCTATCCATATGAAGATGATTCGTTGAACAAAAGGATGTCTAAGGAGCAATTTTTCGAAAACCTGAAATTGCCTACGGATGAACCTGATGATTTTGGCGGTGCTGATGCTGGTTTTGGAGCTGATGCCGGTGGCTGGGGCGCTGACTCAGGCTGGGGAGATGAGGCCGATGCCACACCTACCACGCAATACTATGATGCGACTCAATTGAATATCTTGCGCATAAAAGAAGATATGATTTTTGACAAAGTAAGATCGCGTCTATACTGGGATATGCAATCTATTGAAATGATTATTCCCGCAACTGAAGTGGCCACAGGTATTGAAAAATCTGTTGGTGTATTCCGTTATAAGGATTTGGAGCAATTATTCCGAAGCATGCCAGATAGGGCCATTTGGTACAACAGGCAAAATACGGCACATCACCGGAATATGGCCGATGCATTTTTGCTGAGGTTGTTCAATGCCAGAGTGGTAAAAGTATCTAATCCACGTAATGATTGGATTCAGGATATTTCGCCCGATCAGCGCTCTGCACTTTATGCTTCACAACAAGAAGAGTATAAACTTATCGAGTACGAACACAACCTTTGGGAGTATTAGAACTTGAGTTTTATAGAATATGATTTAAAAGGCTGCACCGAGTGTGGCCTTTTTATTTGGTCAGCTTAAAGCTTGTTTACCAATCTGGCGCTCGTCTATTTGAAGGATCGATCCTGTCTGAAATGCAATTATATTCCAGCCTGTTTTCACTATTGCATACAATACAGGAGATTGTTGTGCATGCTATGGGCAGTGGGATCCCTGACTTATTCTGTTTGAAGTTTAGTACCCCATGCAATATTCTGTTCCCATTTTTCCAGTTCTGATTTTAGCTGGTTGGCAATGGAGCTTTCTGTTTCTGCCAAATCCTTTAGCTCTGATATGTCTTCGTTCAGATTATATAAATGCAGGGTATCCTGAACGATGATCAGTTTCCAGGGCATGTTGATGGCAGCCTTCTGATTGCGATAGCGCCAAAAAACCGTTCTATTTTCCAAAGCTTTGCCTTCAATCAGCATGCGTGTTATATCTGTACCATCCATGGGTGGCAAAGACGGATCCTTGGTTTTGGAGAGATTGGCAATAGTGGGAAATAAGTCCATGCTCATCACCAATTCGTCATTGACTGTGCCTGCGGGGATGTGATCTTGCCAGTGGGCAATGGCTGGTACCCTGAGCCCGCCTTCCCAAAGCGACCCCTTTGCGCCGCGTAACGTACCATTGTCGGCCACACTCTTTAGACCACCATTGTCGGAGCAAAAGAGAATAAGTGTTTTATCCAGCAGGCCATAATTTTCAAGTAGCTGGTGTACCTGGCCAACGCCTTCATCCATTATTTCAATCATTTCTTTATATGCTTTCGCTTTGTCTGTCGTACTGCCTTCGGCGGGAAATCGTCCACCAGGATATCTGTCGGCTTTGTCGTTTCTACCCTGAAACGGAAAGTGAGGCGCTTCATGGCTTATAAAAAGGCAAAACGCCTTGTCCTTGTTATTTTGAATAAACTCCAGGGCGTGTTGATTTACCAGGTCGGTGACATAACCTTCTTCGTGGGTTTTTTCAAGGTTGTGCCACCAATCAGGTATTCCCGCTCCGTCGATGTGTGAGTGGTAATCTATATTGCCGCTTACATAACCCCTGAAAACATCAAAGCCCTGATTAACAGGATTATATTCAATTTGGTAGCCCAGATGCCATTTTCCTATAATTCCCGTGGTGTAACCAGCTTGTTTTATATATTCCGCAAAGGTAGTTTCTTCTAAGGCCAAACCCGATGAACGTGTTTCTCCTTTGGCATAAATCACCCCTTCCAGGCCGCTCCGTTGTTGATATCTACCGGTGAGCAGGGCGGCCCTCGTTGGTGTGCAAACAGGCCCATTGGCGTGGTAATTTGTTAATTTCATGCCAGCAGCGGCCAGTCGATCCAAAGCCGGGGTTTCGATGGCGGTGTTGCCAAAGCAACCTATATCGCCATATCCAAGATCATCGGCCATAATGATAATAATGTTAGGTCGCTCAAATTTCCGGGGACCGCAAGAGAGCATGGCAAAAAAAATGAAGCAAAGTACAAGCCTGGAGTAGTGGTGAGTCATTTGATAGTGGTGAGTTTGAATTACTATTTAAAACGAAGACATTATAAGATTTTCGAACATTTACATTTATTAAGCGTAAGGAAGATCAGCCAATTATTCAGTCATTTTTTATGTGTTGTAGTTGCTCTTTTAGCTTCTTTTCTGCCATAAGTGAATGCGCTTCTTCGGTATAGAACAACGCCGCATTGTTTATGTCCATTTGTTTAGAGTTGCTGATGATGGCGTTATAGGTTTTAAATTTTTCAAAAACCAATGGCGAAAAGCTGATGAATGCAATTAGTGCCAACAGGCAAAAAAGTAACTTGAGAAAGCGGTGCATATTAAATCAAATCAGTGATTTCGGGAAATACAACATAAAACATGATGTAGGCCATCAGTAAGGTGAGTGCCAGATTGAACAACTGACCGCAAATATACAGGATCAGAGGTTTGCCTCCGGAAAATTGATGCTTCAGTTCTTTGAAATTCACCGAAAGGCCTATGCTAACAAAAGCAAGACAAAACATCCATCCGCGTAGATCGCTGGTGAAGCCACCTATCAGGCCGTGGTCTATCAGAGCCGATGAATACGCAGGTGACATGCCTGCATACAAAGCAGAAAACAAAAGAGATGCGCCCAGGAATCCTAAAATGAATTTTGGGAAACGCTTCCATATTTCTGATGCGCCAATCTTTGCTTTACCATTGTTTTCGACTTTTGTTGCCCAATAAACTGCCACACCAAAGGCTATCAGCCCTATGAGAATATTTTGAATCATCTTGATGGTAGCAGCTACATTAAGTGCCTTATCGCCCAAAAATGCTCCTGCAGCTACCACAGCACCGGTGGCATCAATGGTACCACCTATCCAGGCTCCGCCCAGCACTTCGGGCATGCCTACAGCATTGATGAACGCAGGCAGGGCGATCATCATAATGGAAGTGAAAATCATAGATAGCCCGATGGCCATAGTAAGTTCTTCTTTTTTGCATTGCAAGCCGCCGCTGTTGCAATTGCTGCCGACACTCCACACACCGACATATCGGCACTTATGGTGATATTGAGTGTTTTGGATCCTATTTTTAGTATTTTTTGGCCAAACCAAAAGGTGGTCACCAGTACGATAGGGGTCACCACCCAGGACACGAAAATGCCTGGCAGCCCAATGGCCATAATCTTGTTGATGAGAATTTCGGAGCCCAATAGCACCAACCCTGTTTTGATGTAGTACTCGGTTTTCAGTGCTGGTTTCATCCAGGTGGGTGTACCGATGGTATTGCTGACAATGAGGCCGAGTACTATAGCCCAGATTGCGTAGCTAATGCCCATATTTTTCATGTCAGATTGGCCTGCCAGCAAGTACGACAACACTGCAAGCGCAAAAATGCCCAAAAAGCCAAGACCAAATCTCAGGAAGCGCTCACCCATAAAATGCGCACCTACTCCAAAAATAACAGCCAGCAATAAAGCCAACAGGATCAGGCCTGGAAGTTGGTTGTACGCATCACGCGAGGCTCTTTTATCTAGTTTTTGTAATTCGGCGTGAGCCTGGTGCCACTGGATTGCGGCAATTGACGCAGTGTTGTTAAGCTGGTCAGAGGCAAAACCAGCATGTCGTGCTGCTTCTTCCGCATTCAAGGCGGTGATTTCCAGCTTTTTCACCTCCATTGCTTTATTTTCTATGGCGGATTGTTCTGCGGCATTGGGCATGTGGCCTCCATACACCAGCGAATGCAGAGGATTTTCTTTCCAGCTTCGGGGAGTTTCCAAAACCGTGGCAATGGCCAGGCCAATATACGTATTGGCACTGTTCAGCTTTTTTTCGTTGTCCGATGCGCGATAGTAGGCGATGGTATGAAATGGAGCGTCATCAGATGTGGAGCTCAAGTGCTTCTGGTTTTGCCGAAGTGATTCGCTTATTTGTTGTTTTCCGATGAATACATACACCACCAGGCTAAAAAGCAGGAAAAAGGCGCCTAGCCAAATGGCCCAATAGTCTTCGCTTATCAGAAATACTGATTTGTATTGTTTCATATGACCAAATATCTGTGGCAGGCAATACTACAAAAAATTTTGGAAGGCATTTATCATCTGGTTTTGTAACTTTGCTGTTTATGTAAAAATATCAGTTGATGATTTACCCTATTGTAGCGTACGGCAACCCCGTTTTGAAAAGAAAGGCAGAGCAGATCGATCGTAATTCGCCGGAAGTAAAACAGTTGGCAGACGATATGTTTGAGACCATGCGGCATGCCTCTGGTATAGGACTGGCAGCGCCTCAAATCGGCAAAAGCGTTCGCATATTTATCGCTGATGCTTCACCACTCGAAGATGAAGAAATAGGTGACTGGAAGCAGGTTTTTATCAACCCGGAAATTATAGAGGAATTTGGAGACCCATGGGCATTTGAAGAAGGCTGCCTGAGCATTCCGGGCATAAGGGAAGATGTGATGCGACCTGCCAGACTGAAAATCCACTATTTCGATGAAAATTGGCAAGAGCATACAGAAGAATTTGACGGCATGAAGGCTCGCATTATCCAACACGAATATGACCATATAGAAGGAATATTGTTTACCGATCATCTGACGGCGTTCAAAAAAAGACTGTTGAAAAGCAAACTCACCAACATAAGCAAGGGCATAGTGAAAGCCGACTATCGCATGAGTTTTCCTGCAAAAAGATAAAAATTTGATTACTCTACGCACTACTTACATTCAAAGCGAACTTTTCTGGCAAGATATAGATGCCAACCTGGCTATGCTCGAAGAAAAAATATGGGCAATGGATGAAGCTACGGATATCATCATTCTTCCGGAGATGTTTAATTCCGGTTTTTCGATGCAGGCAAAGCAACTTGCCGAGCCAATGAACTACAGTACTTTCCGGTGGATGGGTCGAATGGCGCGAAAAACCAATGCAGCAATAGTGGGCAGCTACATCGTAAAGGAAGCATCTAACTACTACAACCGCTTGTACTGGGTAGAGCCTGACGGTAGCTTTTCATTTTACGACAAGCGGCATTTATTTCGCATGGGCAAAGAGCATCAGACCTTTGCTGCCGGCAAAAGGCGTATGGTCAGGAATTTTCGAGGATTCAAAGTGATGCCTATGGTATGCTACGACTTGCGTTTTCCGGTGTGGAGTAAAAATACGTATGATGCCCAAAACGATGCTTTCGATTATGATTTGCTCATCTACGTGGCCAACTGGCCAAAGCCCAGGACAGATACCTGGACTACCCTGCTTAAGGCGCGTGCGCTAGAAAACCAGAGCTATGCCATAGGAGTGAACCGCATCGGAGCCGATGGAGAAGGAATAGATTACGATGGGCATTCGGCTATTTATGATTATAAAGGGAAGCTAATGAACTCCGTTACGTCTCAAGCCGATATTCAAACCATTACGCTTAATCTGGATGAACTAAGCGAATTTAGGAAGAATTTCCCGGTCTATCTGGATTGGGATGGTTTTGAAATATATTGATCAGCGAAGCGGTGTGATTACGTAAGTCTGGGTTTATACTGCTATTTAGGCAGGTTTTTGGTCTAAGAGAGATCGTACGAAATTTTTCTAAAAAGGCTCAAGTCATTGTGTCAATTTCAACGAAATTCCACTACAGTGATACCCGCGCCGCCCCTATCGGCGTGCTCGTCGTGAGCAGCGCTTACTTCTTTGTACGATTTCAGTTCTTCACGAAGTACCTGCCTGAGAATGCCATCACCTTTGCCATGGATGAGGCGCACCATAGGTACGCCAAAAAGTAGTGCATCGTCCAGGAAGGAGGCTGTCAGCATCAAGGCTTCGTCTGCCCGATGCCCTCGTACATCCAGATCGGGGCTAAAATTTGCTTTGCGTTCATTCAGGTCTATGCCTCGCAACCTTGAGCTGCTTTCTTTTTCTATCTTTTTGAATTGCCCTCTCGACAGGTGCTCCAGTCGGTTAAGTTTTATTTTTGATTTGAGATCGCCAAACAATACCTCCGCGTCTTGCCGTGTTACTTTTACCACTTCACCGATGGCTTGTTGGCCTTTTACACGTACAAAGCTGCCGACCACGATGTCGCCCCCGATCACCTTTATCTCTTTGTCTTTTTTTCTGACTTTTTCTATTCTGATCTCTTTTTCGAACTCCCGGACTTCTTCGCGAGCAGTTTTGGTGGCCATTTTTTCGGCTTTGTTTTCCTTTATGTCCCTTATCAGGTTTTCGACTCGCTGATTAGCTTCTTTCAGTAAGGATTTGGCTTCCAGCTTGGCCTGGTTCATTATTTCTTTTTTTCGCTCATCCAGGTCATTTTGCAGGCTTTTATAATTGGAAATGGCCTTTTCTAGCATGTCATTTTGCTTTTCGAACCTTGCCTTTTGCTCTTCGTGGTTTTTCTTTTCTTCTTCCAATTCGGCCAGGAGCCTGTCCAATTCCACGGCATCGGTGCCTACTTTTTGTTTGGCCGATTGTATCAAAGACTTGGGCAGGCCTATTTTCCCGGCAATTTCCAAAGCGAAGGAGCTGCCCGGCTTGCCGATCTCAAGTTGGTAAAGAGGTTCCAGATTTTTTACGTCAAAACGCATGCGGCCATTGAGCAATCCATTGGTGGCATCTGCCATTTTCTTCAGATTGTTGTAGTGCGTGGTGATAATGCCCATTCCCTTCGATATGATGAGCTGCTCCAGAATGGCCTCGGCTATGGCACCACCAAATTGTGGGTCGGTACCCGAGCCAAATTCATCTATGAGAAATAAGGTATTTTTGTCGGTGTGTTTTATAAAAAATCCATAGCCTTCAGATGTGAGCTATAGGTGCTCAGGTCGTCTTCGATAGACTGTTCATCGCC
>JAAUQL010000186.1 GCA_012033595.1 Cyclobacteriaceae bacterium
CTAAACGGAGGAGTAAACTATGATTCAAGCAATTGATCTCTCAAAAAAGTACGGTGAGCACGAGGTACTTACCGATTTAAACTTGACGATTTCATCTGGCGAAGTATTTTGCCTCCTAGGTGCTAACGGGGCAGGCAAAACTACTACCATCAACTTGTTCATGGGCTTTATTCAACCAAGCTCCGGGAAGGCGAAGGTTAATGATCTTGATGTGACCACACAATCTAGTGAAACCAAAAATCATCTCGCCTATATACCAGAAAATTTGAACCTGTATGGAAACTTGACTGGTCTGGAGAACCTACAGTTTTTCGCGGGTCTGGGAGGCGAAAAGCCTGATAAATCAGCTGCTGAGCAACTCCTGCGGTCTGTGGGGCTTCAACAGGAGGCCTTGAACAAATATGTTTCTCAATATTCCAAAGGAATGCGCCAGAAGGTAGGGATAGCAATAGCAAAGGCTAAGCAAGCAGACAATCTGTTGCTTGACGAACCAACTTCAGGGCTGGATCCTCAAGCCAGTAATGACTTTGCACGCCTACTGCAAGATATGCGGCAGAATAATGTGGCCATTCTCATGGCAACCCATGATTTATTTCGAGCAAAGGAAAGTGGCACCCACATTGGAATAATGAAAGCAGGAAAACTGATTCATTCCTTGAAAAGTGATGATATAACGACAGCCGAGCTGGAAAAACTGTATTTAGAAACCATGAAGACGGAAAGCTATGCTACAACTAGTCGTTAAAAAAGAATTTCTGACCGCTCTTCGAGACGTTCGTTTACAGCTTTCAGGAGGAATCATGATTATTTTGATGCTCACGGCGGTGCTCGTTGGGAGGCAAGGACAAAAACAAATTCAGGAAGAAAGGGAAAAAGCGCAAGCCGCTATGTATGACAAGTGGCTGAACCAAGGTATCAAACACCCGCATAGTGCAGCTCACTATGGGCAGTTTGCTTTCAAACCAAAGCCTGTACTGAGCTTTCTGGATGTTGGGTTAGATAACTACACTGGTATTTCAGTATTTCTGGAAGCACATAAACAAAACGAGGTGCTGTTCAGTACTGCGCAAGATAGCAATTTCATGACCCGTTTTGGCGAAATGACCGCTGCGTTGATTCTTCAAGTGCTGTTTCCTTTGCTCATCATCTTTCTGACGTTCAATATTTTTAGCAAAGAGCGGGAAGAAGGGACTCTCAAACTGGTACACGCACAGGGTTTATCGATGCGGCAACTATTTCAGGGCAAGGTATGGGGAACCTATCTGATGGTTTTGTTGATATTTTTGCCGATCATCTTGCTTGCCTATCTGCTCCTGGATCAGCAGTCGGCCCGGTTGGATTCGGGAGTGACCGCCAAGTTTTTCTTGCTGACTTCCGGGTACGCGATCTATTTTTTGGTATTTGTGCTGCTCTGTGTATTGATTTCTGCTTTTGCCAAGCATTCAGGGTTTTCCTTGCTGACCTTGCTCGGCATGTGGATCGCTTCCTGTATCATTCTACCTAAGGCGACCACCAATCTTGCAGACAAAGTGTATCCGACGCCCTCACAGTTCGAGTTCAAAAAGACCATCCAAGACAATGTAAAAAATGGAATTGACGGTCATAATCCGTCTGATGCTCGTTTGGCTACCCTCAAGCAAGAAGTGCTGGATCAGTATGGGGTGGAAGCTATTGAGGAACTACCAGTAAACTGGGGTGGTATTGCCATGCAAGCAGGTGAGGAATTTACCGATGAGGTGTATGATGCCGAGTTCTCTAGGGTTGAAGAGATTTTTAAAAAGCAAAACAGGCTATCTGAGTGGGCTGGATTTATCAACCCCTATTTGGCTGTGAAGCACTTATCCATGGCATTTGCCGGCACGGACTTTTATCACCATGTTGCTTTTGCGAAAGCTGCAGAGAACTATCGAAGAAACTTCGTGAAAAAGATGAACAAAGATATGGAGGTGAACCACAAACCGGGTGTGGCTTATGCGGACTATAATGTGGGGGATGAAATGTGGAAGCGCATCGAGCCTTTCGATTACAGTCTTCCAAGTACGTTGGCCATACTTACAAATCAGTGGCGAAGCATTGTTGTCCTAATATTCTGGCTTTTTCTACTGTTTGGATTAGCTCACTTTTCTAGTTCAAAAATTTCAATTTTATAAATCTAAAAACATGAAACATTTTTATTTCATACTATTATTTGCACTGGTTACGAACCAGCTTTTTGCCCAAACACAGAAGGGAAAAGTAACAGACTCCAAAACCGGAGCGGCTGTTGTGGGCGCCACGGTTAAAGTGCTGGACCAGGATGAAGGTGCTTTTACGAACGAAGATGGGGAATTTGAAATCACAACAAATACTCCTTTTCAGATCAGCTACCTTGGGTACGAAAGTCAAATTGTAAAACCAACTTCTGGCTATCTAAGAATACAACTGGTTCAGAACACCCTCCAGTTGGGTGAAGTGTTTGTAACTGCATATCAAAAGAAGACGGAGCTTTTGAATGTAGCTGCCCCCATCTCGGTCATCTCGAAAGCTGACTTACAGCGAGCCGACAATACAACGATTATTCCTATTTTCAATGCAGTTCCCGGGGTAAAACTTGACTATTACACGGTGGGCGACTATCGTCTGAATATCAGGGGTGGGGCGCTTGCCCAGCCTTCGGTTCATAGTAGCGGGTATCGGATGTACTGGAATGGCATACCCATTACTACCGCGAGTGGAGGTAATCCCTTGGGAGATCTCGATATCAACTTCATTGAAAACATCGAGATCATCAAAGGACCGGGAAGCTCGCTTTATGGGGCAGGTTTTGGCGGAACCGTGCTGGTGAATACGGAACGGGCGGCCAAACTGGGAACTTCGTTGAATACCGATTTCATGTTGGGTGGTTATGGTACATTGCGAAGCACTTCCGGCATCAAGCACAACGACAAGTGGGGCAATGTGGCCTTGCAATATACAAGGGCACAAACCGACGGCTATCGGGATATGACCGATTCAGAAGGCAACGTAGTGAATCTTTATGGGGCAGGTTTATACGGGTACAAAAGGGAACCTGAATTTTCTTTACAACTACGTTACCAGAAGGACCAATATTGCCGGGGATCTGGATGAGGGGACTTTTCTGGATGCACCTACCACTGCAAACACCTTAGCGCCTACGTATTTCGGGCCAGATCCCAGGCATACCGTGGGCTTAGGATATGATTATGCGTTCAACAGCAATTGGAGCGCTTCTGTGGGAGGCTATTTTTTTAACAGTGAAGCTCCGTTTGTTCTGAGCTTTCCCTTCTTTGCCATTTTCGAGGAGAGCGAATCCAATGGCCTGAATACCCGGGCCACAGTGTCCTACAAGAATAAGATTGGCAAGGTGGCCCTAAAGGTGGATGGCGGCATGGAATATGGTTTTTCAACCACCACGCTGATCGCCTATGACGGCGATTTTGAAACGGATACCGCAACAGTAAGTACAATCAATGAAGCAGGAACCGATCAGATTCTGGCGTTTACCCAGGCGGAATTGGCATTCCCCCATCACGTTTTTTTTACCGTAGGCTTAGCTACAACGGGTTTGTTTATGATGTCAGGAGTGGTACAAATCAACCTAATCCTTCGACATTCGATCAGAGTGTGAATCAGGTAGTCCCTCGTTTCTCCTTACTGAAAAGATTTGGCACCTATTCCGTTTATGCTTCTGTTGGGCAAGGATTTAATCCTCCGGCAGCAGGTATTTTCAATGACTTCCTCAACCCCGACGGAACGGTAAACGATCTGCGATCATCTACTGGATGGAATTACGAAATCGGGAGTAGAGGAGGAAGCAAGAACGGCCGACTTTTCTATGACGTAGCATTGTACAACCTAAACGTGCAGGATGCCATCATTAGTCGTCTGTTCGAAATTTCTCCAGGTGTAAACGCAGAGCGTAAAACCAACGCAGGCGAAGTACGGCAAACTGGTCTGGAGATTCTTACTGGTGTTAACCTGACTACTAATGCTGACAACTTCTGGTATGGATCGCAACTAAGAGTTGGTTATACGTTCAATGATTTTGAATATACGGACTACCAAACATTTCAGACGGTTGGATTTGATAATGATTTTAATCCGATATTAGAGGACGTTGACTACAGTGGTCAGGATGTACCGGGCACCATTCCTCATTCATTTCTTGTTATGGCTGATATAAGGACGCAGGTAGGTGCCTACCTGAATTTTACGCTGAATACCTATGACGAAAC
>JAAUQL010000087.1 GCA_012033595.1 Cyclobacteriaceae bacterium
AAATAGTTCAATTGGATTTGTTTGCCTTAAAAAAGGGGGGTGTTTTTCAAAATATCGAAAAATCACCTTAGAACTCAATTTTAGACCCTTTTTTGCCTAAATTGGAATTTGGTCGGATGACAATAATTTTTTATCTCTTTTCATTTAGAGCAAACAATTAAATGAGAATCAACATTCACATGCCAAAATTTTTTCCTGCATCTTTGATAAAATGGAAGATCCCAGATGCAATAAGCGAAACACAGTCTATCACCCCCTGACCGAAATGATGTTTCTGGTCATATCTGCCGCTGTTAGCGGATTAAATACCTGGACAGATATCCAGCTGTTTGGTGAAGAAAGACTGGACTGGTTGCGTAAATTCTTTCCTTATAAAAAGGGGATCCCCTGGCACGGTACCCTTGGGAGGGTTTTTGCCCGATTAGACAATGAACAGTTTGCGGCATACTTCATTGAATGGATCGGATCACTGAGTGAATTGACCAAAGGGGAAGTAGTGGCCATAGACGGCAAACGTATACGGGGTTCTTATGATAAATCAGATGGAAAAGATGCCATCCATATGGTTTCGGCTTATGCCTCAGAACATTGTTTGTGCCTGGGTCAGGTTGCCACCGAGCAGAAAAGCAATGAAATAACGGCCATTCCCAAGCTACTGGAACTCATTAATCTGGAAAACAGTACGGTCACCATTGACGCAATGGGATGTCAAAAGGTCATTTCCAGAAAAAACATATAAGGAAAAGCTGACTATATCCTTGGCGTAAAGGAAAACCAAAAGAGCCTTTTGGATCAAATTGAAAAGGTATTTAAAATATCACTACCGTGTTCGGTCTATACCCAACATGGCCTAGGCCATGGCAGGGTAGAGACCAGAAAATACTTAGCAATTACAAATTTTGATTTCTTTAATGATTATAAAGATTGGCCGGGATTACAAACTCATTAAAGTGGAAACAGCAAGGACAATTAAAAACTCTGGCAAAACAGAACACAACACACGCTACTATATCAGCAGCAAAAAAGCCAACGCGGAAGTGCTTAACGACAATATACGCTCTCACTGGGCCATCGAGAACAATTACTATTACACGCTAAGAGGAGAGCCCATGCTCGAAGTGTGGAATCAACTCTACCACCGCCTACTCATATATTTACATTATTAAGCAAAAGTACAAAGTTTCCCCTGGTCTATTTGAATATTGGAAATTGGTTCAACCTTAAGTATATTAGAACCGAGCGATTTATAAACATGAAGAGCCGTGAGAGGTGAGAGTTTCATGCACGTTTCTGTGGGAAGGTGGGAGTGAGATTTTCCCGCCTGACCCGATTGGCAATAATTTGAATATATATGTCAAAAAAAGAATGGAAAAGCATTGCTGTAAGTCGCAAGTGGGGAGAAATCTCAGATGAACTCACAGCCGATTATTTGAACCGTGTATTAACTTATGCAGATGAGATGCATAAGTTTTACTGTGATTATGTTGAACGGAAAAGAATTTGGTCAATCATTTTGAGGATAGGATCTGTAGCACTCTTTGCAGTAGCATTAATTTTAACTCTTACAATTAGTTTTACCCCCGACAAAGAAGAGTTTAGGCTCTTGACAATGAATGTTGGAGCATTGGTACTTGCGAGTGTACTATTGCTAATTGATCGTCAATTCGGACTTTCCGAAGGGTGGATGCGGTATATTCAAGCGCAATTTGAAATTGAAAAAGTCATATCTGAATATCAAGCGCAATTCATTTCAATTAACCTTCTAAATGGAACAAATGAAGATTTAAGAAAACTACAAATTGATACTATACTTAATTTAGATAAATCTTTAAGAACAATAATAATCGATGAAACGAGTAATTGGAGTACTAATCTTCGTAATCAAATTACTGCATTAACAAATAAGGTTGATTCCGAATTGACTAGCGCGAGACAAAAGCTTGAACAGGAACGCATTAAAGTTGAAACTAAAAAGAAAAAAGAAGCAAAAAAAGAAGAGATGGTAAAGAATAAAAATTCTGCCGAAAAAGGAGTTCTTTTGATAACATTCAACTATAAAAGTATAAAAGCAGGAAATTTTGCCATTAATGACGATCTTTTTGAACTTAAACAAATGCAAGATAGTAAGGTGATCACCAATTTAGAACAAGGGATTTATACTATAATAGGAACTATAATTCTTGAAGATGGCGAAATTCCGATAGAAAGAGTTGTGAAAATTGGCGGTGGAATAAATGAACCAACGGTTGCCAAAACATATAAGGCTTAAACGAAGGCTGCCAAAGAGAGGAACTGGCTACAAGGCGAAGGACTAAATAGGCAGGGCTTCGATTTGAGTCCGAAACCCCCTACTGGCCACATTATCAGACAATAGGAATATTTCGATTATCTTATTTTAAATTGACAGATTGGATTTATTACAGACCAAATGTCTTATCGCAATTTGGCATTTTTAGGAGCTGAAGATTCCGTTTCTTACAAATCCGGCAATCGAACATTAACTTTTAGTCATGAATGATTAAGAATAACAATAAAAAGACAAAATATGTTGACTAATACACTTATAGTGAGTATTTTACGCAACTAGTTAAAAAGAACAACCACAAACCTAATGAAAACCCTCTCAGAGAAGGAGCTCAGGAAATCTATGCTCCGAAAAACCCACCTCATAGATCGCGAGCTAGAAGAAAAAAAATATTCACTTTCTGAGATCGGTGATCTTATCCCCGGAAATATGGTTCTTAACAACATCAAACATAGAAGCAATCTTTACACAAATTCTCGTGGTTGCAAAGTACTCGGATTTACTCAAGGAGAATTAATCAGAATGGGAGATGGTTTTTTTTCCTTTTTTTTTCACCAGGACGACATCAAGGATCTTTTTCGACAGTGGCATCGCTTCATAGAAGATGAAGATACCGAACGCGTTTACGGATTTTTCCAGCGGGTTCGAACATTTAAAAACGATGACTGGGAATGGTTTTTTACTGCTGGTAAGTTTAGGAAAGACGATCTTTCTAAAACTATATTTATAGCGCATTCCGTAAGTGATATGCCTCAGCTTATGAATCGGTTTGACCGAGTATTGGAAGAAGAGACTTTTTATCGGAAGAATTATGAGCGTTTTCAGTCACTTACCAAAAGGGAAAAAGAGATTCTTCAGCATATTGCTTCCGGAGACAACTGCAAAACTATTTCGGATAAGCTCTTCATCTCTGAGCTCACAATTTATACGCACCGTAAGCGAATAATTCAAAAACTTGATGCAAAAAACTTAACTGATTTGGTGAAATATGCTCGCGTATTTGGGTTGGTGAAATAGAATGAGCCGACCTTCATGGGGAAACAATTTTTCAGTTTATAGTATCACCGCTGTGCTCTTACATTCTCATCTGTCCTACCGTCTTCATAAAATACCTTTAGCACTGTCACCTTAACATGCCTTTCTGGTGTATCCAACTTGACCTCGAAGATGAATTTTTTAAGTGTGATAAAAGGGAAGGCTTCAAGTGTATGAATAAGGCTATTTGTCAAAATGGCTTTTTGGGAAATACAAGGAGGGTTTTACCCACGCTTATTCACTGCCTGGCAAACCCATAAAAGCCACAGAAGTTACTAAAATCTCCCCCTTGGAATCAATGTAATTATTGAATCCCCAAAATTGGCATCACTACCGGAACTGGTATTCATACCTGTTACAATGAACTAAAGTCTCTCTTCGCATTATTGTAGCTTATTGTTATGGGCACGTCTATTGTATTTGTAACTCCCGACCATAGTTGTCGAGTTGCTCATGTGCAAGTTCTACATGATATTCGTTGATCCGACTTTTCTTTCTACTATTCCAATTCTGAATTCTAACAAGAATTTGCTCTTTGGTCAGTCCAGGGTTACTCTTTCTTAGAAAGTGCACAGAGGATAATATTTCTAATGAGAAAGTTGATTCAAATCCATCAATGAACTTAAACAAATCAGAAAGTTTCCGTTTTTGATCGGAATCTAAGTTCTTGTTAACAAACTCATTAACTTCATCATACCTGCTGTAGTCTAATTTTAGCTGTTCGAACGGACCTGCTTGCATTTGTTCAAGTCCAGATAAATATTTTCCATTCAAGGCATACAATACTTTTTCGACCGCTTGAGCATAAGGGCCATATGCATATGGTTCGAACTTAAGTTTCAAGTTTTCTCCTGATTGCTGCAAAAAATACATGATCTTGTTGGCAGTAAAGACAGTATAATGTTCGCCAAACCTTTCGTATTTAAATAAAGAGTATAGTAGCATTGCTCGGGCGGGAATTAGCTTAATATCCTTTCGTTGGTTTTCTTTTTGCAGTATCTTTTTTATTTCCGCATTCGGCTCATAAATATATAATTCTACATCCTTCAATTCAGAGAGATATTGAGTCATAAGCATTTTTACTCTGCTCCAACTGGGACCACCATTGCCTGCTCCTAATGGTGGTATTGCCACAGATTTCAGGTTCCTGTTACGTATTACATTTACTAAGTCTTGCAACCCATCCTCTATGAACTTATACTGTGATTTTCGAACCCATTGTTCCTTAGTCGGAAAATTGATAATGGTTTTTTGACCATTTATGGTCAGTTCGTCATGAACGAACATTTTCCCTGTTTTGACCTCTCCGTTTTTACAAGCTCTGGAATAAGCTCGAAAATTTTCAGGAAATCTTTCTTTGAACTGCAAAGCAATTCCTTTTCCCATTACACCAACTGTATTTACAGTATTAACTAGCGCTTGAGCTTCAGAATCAAGAAGGTTGCCTTTTATGAATTTCATACGATATAAAACTTCTTATCGGGATTAATATACACATTTAAGTCCACTTTGCCTGACTTGAGAATTGATTTCACACTTGCTTCGACATTTGAATTAAGAACCACTATCGCTCCTAATTTATTAGGCGGCACTTGGTTGAGAACCAAAAACTCAGAATGCTTCTTCCTTAAGGCATCTGGCTCAATTGGGTAAATTGCTATGAAGAGAATGACAGGAAGCACCGATGCAATAGACCTGGATAAGAAATGATTATCAGAGTTTTCAATAAAGGACTTTGATAGGTGTAAAAGCTTTTAAAAATCGGAGATCATATATTCATCGATTTTTGTAACTTTTAAATTGTTTGGAAGCTGACTGCCAGGACATAATATTTCAACTCCGCCACCGGATTGTCCAAATAGCGGTTCAATCGTTCCTATTTGAATTTGCGTACCGCTGGGTATGAGGTATCGAAAAACAAAAGAGGCGGGAACAGGTATCGGCAGAGACAATCTACCCACGGCTCCAAAGCCGGAGTTAATGAATTCCTGATCCAATTCGGTAGTCAGATATGTGGCCTTATGAAAGGTACCATTATTTGGATCGTAATTAGGATCGCTTCTTGTGTAGCAATATCTATAAGTTAACAAGTCCTTTCCAAGAGTATAATTAAGAATCAAAGGAAATTTCCCCCTTGAATAAGGTGGATATTGAGGTGCAACTTTTCCTCGATTTTGAGGATTAACACCTAAACCTCGATAGGATTGGACGAAAATCCCTCCAAAATCCCTTTCACGGACAGCAAGAAGCTCTAATTCCTCTGAAATCTGTTCACGACCATTTGAAAAATATTTTCCAGAGTAGATTCGTCTATATTATGTTCATCGACATTTAGCCTAACAGCCAATCGGCTATTTGAAATAGCGTATAAGGCGTTATTTAATTCTACAATATAAAAACCCATTCCGGTTTCGTCGTATTCATTTATCAAATGGGTTAGAAATTCTGGAGAGATTTTTCTTAGCTGCATATATTCAAATTTTATGGGTGCATCCAAAACCCGAAGTCTTTAAACTTTCTGGGGTTCGCCCACCATGTTGTGTTAAAATATTTTCTGTTGTTTCGCCCGGCCTGAGTTTGCAGCGGCCCCAATAGGACTTCGTCTCTTGCCCTACTGGCACGGAGACCTTTCGAATTGTCTTCCGGGACCACGCATGTAATGTGCCCTGAGTGATTGGGATTGATGTTTTTTGCAGATATCACACCCACACAACCTTTGTTTACTTCCTGCTGCAGCTCATCTATGCTGAAAATCCGGTTCCAACCGAAGTCATCGCCAAAATCTACTAACCAGTCGTACAATGCATTTGCACTTTGCTCTCGTACTGTTTTATTCCATTTGGCCTCAGGGAAATTACCTTTTAAAATATCGCTAAAGGCGTTAGGGGCCCACCATACACGTGGTAGATAAACTTCATTCAAAAAGCAAAAATCATACGCGTAAACATTGCAATACGTTGCTGTCGACTTAGGTAGATACCGGGCACTATGCTCTACATCGAGGAATTTTATAATATCATGAATAGCAAGAATCTTTTCGTTCTCCGTAGCGTTTATGTCGCGTTTCGGCATCGCTGCCTCATTCAGTGGGTATGCCCACCCACCAGCAACGTCCCTTCGGCTTTTGGTATAGGGCCCGGGAGTGAGATTTACCTTGTGTTCAGAAGAAAATGTTGTCTTTGTTGAATTTGATTCTTGACCAACACTGCTTATTAGATATTTTGAATGCACAAATCCTTCTTCATTGTTTAAACTTGCAACTTTTATTTTCCACCAGGGTTTTACTGATGCATCCTCAACCTTTTCCACCTGCGTTCCCAAAGGCAACACAGCTTTTAACGTCCGTGCCAATAACAGCGGTTCGTTACGGAAATTAAGCGGGGTAATGGTTTCAAATAGGTTCATAAGAAATTGTGTTTAGCCCTTGGGGGTTTCATCTGATTCGGGGATTTCATCTGTCTGACCATTGTTGTTTTCCAAAGAATCATCCCGCTTCACTTCCTTTTTCAGTTGAAAGAGCGTTTCAAAGACTTCTCGAAGTTTGTCAATGGCTTGTTTTGAAAAGAGTCCTGCCAATATCGAGACAGCTAAAATGCCATGAGGATTTAAGGGAATTTCCTCACCTGCATTTTCCGTAACTGAGAGCAAACCACCTCGAACCAATACGTAAAACGCAATCGCGAGTGCGCTGCCAATGAAGGGCCTTAATATGTACCAGGGAACCCAGGAGTACACAAGCTTTTTATTGCCAAAAAAGTCCGCGAAGGAGGTTGCCGTGTGCACAAATGCTCCGAGTGCACCTCCTAAGGCGACCAAGAGAAAGTATCGCTGCTCATCACTGTTAGTTTTGAGGGCTATCATTAAAATACAATCTTTACTATTACTTCCCGGCCACAACTGGATTATTTGATGAACAATAAAAAGGAAAAGGAAGATTAGCCCCCCAATGAGTAAAATATTTAGAATCCATTCACCAATAATTAGAGTTTTTGACTTGGGCTGTACTGCCCCGTCATCATCAAGGCCTGTAATTTCGGCTTCTGACATGATATCGCGATTTATGAATCTACACTGATATTAAATATCGGCACGATCATAGGAATAGGACAATACCCAACTTTTGGTATTTTTGAAATATGGCTATGTTTCGATCTTCTTGAAGAGCATCTTTTTTAGCCGGAGATTTACAATCTAGTTTTTGTGAAAAATAAGGAGAGAGCCTTATTTACACTCATAATACTCTCCGTTGAAATCTTCCGCCAGACACCATTTGTCAAGGTCAACAACATATGCATCACTTCTTATCTTTCCTCTGAAGGAGTTTAGATAGGACGTAGCCTCTCGTTTATTCGAAAAAATTTTTGATATTGTCCTGTAGCTGTTGCTTCTCAAATAGATATTCACGTCTTCAACACCAATGTCTTTTAACTTATTTAATTCAAATATAGAACCCTCCAGATCTGAATCACCGGTGAAAACAATTACCCACCTTCCAATATTTGTTTCAACTAATCGCCTTTCAAAACTAGCCTTTTCTTTTTGCACAAAGCTCAATTGCTCAACTTGGGGAACGGTCAAACTATCTTTACTCAATAACTCGTTCTCCTTTTCTTCTAAATCTTTGAATTTCTTATAATCGCTTTCTATAACCAATTTATATTCAACCCACCTGGTCCTTAGTCTATCTGTAGGAGTTACAGTAGAAAAATATTCTGCAAGTTTCCATCTGGCTTCTATATTGTCGGCCTCCAGGATTGTGGATACATATTTATCGTAGACTTGCATTTCTTTTATTCCAGTTTCACGTTCGGTAAAACTTGATTCAATAATTTTTGCTGAAAAAACCAACGCAACTGATACTATATACCATTTCCCAAAATCAATAATTCTGTCAATATTTTCCTTAAAGATTTTCTTTCCTGATAAAAGGAATATTGCAAATACAAATAGGGTACACAATGGAAGACCGACATAAATTAATCCAAACCAGTTTAATAGATCATTTACCATATCCATAATTTCATCTGTTTAGAATTTATTTTTTATCGGTCAGAGTTTCTTTCCAGAGACATCTGAAAGGTGAATAATTTGTTTTGGTTTGTAAATACCCAACCTTAGGTATTTTTCACCCTAATACGACCTTCAAAATTTATTTCGCGATTTGAATCCCCTTGAAGTGAAACCAGATTTTCTTTCTTAGCAACGCTGTTTTTCAATTTCACTTCTGTTTACTATTATGTATATGAAATTTTGATCGATGACAAACGAGCAACTGAAAGAGTTAGAGGATAAATTGTGGGATTCGGTCAATTCGCTGTGGGCTTATGGAGGGATCAAAGCATTAGACTATGTCGTGCCAGTTCTGGGGCTGATCTTTTTAAAATTTGTGAATAATAAATACAGCAGATTTGAAAAGGATATCAATGCGGAATACGAAAAGGCCAAAGGTACGCGAATGGAACGCGCCATCGAGGAAATTGCCCTGGCGAAGTGTCGATTGTACTTGGTGCCAAATGCGCGATACGATTATTGGCTTAATCTTCCTGGAATGATCAGCATGGCCAAAGCCCTGCGCGATGCGGTGGAGAGCATTGAGCAATTTCAGGATGTCAAGTTTCAGGATGTCCTTCCGAAAGAAGCTTATTTTGGCATCGAGAAGAAAAATCAGTTTTCTGACTTGCGGGAATTGATGGAAATAAAACTGAGACAAATGCTTACCCAAAACAAAACCCGGGGCAGATTTTTGGAGCGCTTTGAAAAGATCATTGATGAGTATAATACGGGAAGCTTGTCCATTGAAGAAGCCTATGAAGAACTGATTAAGCAGACAGAGGAACTCACAAAGGAGCAAGAGCGCGCTACTAAAAGTGGAATGACTGAAGAACAATTAGAATTGTTTGATTTGCAGAAAATAGATAAACTGTCTCAGAATGAGGAGAAAGATGTAAAACTCGCTGCCAGCAGTTTGCTGAAGATACTTTTTGATGCAAAAAATAAGATCCTGATCCAGGAGTGGCACAAAGAAAAAGCTGCCAAGGAAATGGTACGGCAGGAGGTCAAGAAGATTTTAAATGAGACCCTTCCCAACTCCTACGACCGCCAGATCTTTTCCGAAATGTCTGTCATCATCTTCCAGCATTTTTATGAAATGGCAGAGAAGGGAAGGGGTTTTGCGGCGTAGGGGAAAACTCAAGGTTAGCTTAGTAAGATATTTCCGGACTTTCTGACCCTGTTCGATTAAAGATACCAAAATTCAAGCCACCAATAGCAAATAGTTCTTTCGCATCTGTATAAGTTGTAGTATTTCCATTAAAGGAAGTTCCAAAATTGAAATTAAAGGTGACCAAACTGTTGATCTTATAGTTTAGAGAAGTTACCAATCTGTAAGTATAGTTTTTATCGATATCATCCGGAACTTTTGAAGCATAGCGGTAAATGCCTTCCAGGGCAAATGTTAAATTATTACTAGTATACTGACCCTTTAAGCCTATGTCAAAATAATCGCTAATATCAACACTATCTTTTTGATTATTATAAGTATATCTGAGGACCCCCATTAGTTCAATTAGAGAAATATCCCGACTCTTATGTTTTGATAAATTCCAGCTATAGGACGGAGTTAGCCAAATTGCTCCTTTAGCATGAGCCACCTGATTAAATTTATTTTCCTGAAATAAAAGTGCATTACCAAATACCATTTCTAAAATAAACCCTTGCTTTGCTAAAGGAAACTCATACTCAGAATTTAATGCATCAAGATATTTTGCTTGATTATTTTTAGCATTATCAGCTGAGGCTTGGAGGAAACTCTCAATTGCATCTACATTGTTGGATGACGGTAGGTTCAGAAAAGTTAACAGATTATTCAATTCCTGATTAATTATCCTATTGAAGTTAGCTTTGGAAAAAAAATTGTATTCAAGTTTATCAAAATAATTATTTTTGAAATTTTCTGTTTCTATCAATAGGATTGACGAATATCTTGAAATATCACTGATTCCTCGACTAGTCATATCAAGGTGTTCGTAATATTCTCTTATTATGATAGCTTTACTCCAATCAGAAAGTAGAGGATTCATTTTCCCATCCACTAATAAAAATCGTAATCCGAAACCCATCCCAGTTCCACTCTTTAATGTACCAAATATGACAGAATCAGTTTCTGATGTACTTAGGGATAGTGATAAAGTCTTTGATATAGTATTTAAAAAACCTGAATTATTATAAAACTCCCTGCCTGAAAACCGTATTGAATCAGTTGGTTTTTTCCAATAGTAAGGTGTAGTCTCAATTGCTACATTTGGCACTATTTTCCCATTTACAACTGCATTTTGGATGCTTGCAACAAACTTTCTCGGGGAATTTGGTCTTTGGATATTTTCTGGTTCCACACCAAGAATGATAAAAGAAGGTGCAGAATTAACTTTTAATAATTCAAAATCAATATCGGGATCTTCATGACCTCCCTGACCTTTGGATAAAAAAGGAATGATCAGAAGAAATAAAATGTTTGTGTATCTAAACATTCATTGACATTTAAATAAAACATAAGAATTAAAATCCGTTGGATTATTTTCAGCACTGATTCTTGAAAAGGAATCGATTAATGTATCACCCGCTTCAAAAATCAATTCGTATTCCACTTTGGCTGGGATATCATCATCACTTCCATCACGAAAACGCGATATATGAGATCGTAAGTCCAAATATAATCCGTCAAGATTCTTTGCATAGTTCAATTTTAGGTCTTCAGGCTCAGGTGATCGGTTCATATAAATATCTTTGCGATTCAAATAAACATTGTGTCCAGAAGCATATTTCCATCCTCCTTTAAGTATCTCAACTTTAATGGTTAAAAATATCATAACCTCCTTAAATTCAGAAGGGATTACAAATTCCTCATTATCTGCTCGTTGGTCAATATAAATGGGATTTTGATTTGCCATGGTGTGTTGTTTAAAGAAATCCAAAAGTATACCAGAGACTATATTTGTTCAATACCCAACCTTTGGTATTTTTGGCTTAGAAATCCGAAGGTTTTGGTGAGTTGCCTCTTAATTTTCGGTTCCGATGTTTCAAAATTCTCCTAGATCTCTCGATTCTCCCAATTTGCGCAGCTTCTCTTAGTAGTCGTACCACATCAAATTTATCGGTATAGGGACCCGGTTGATTGCGTTTTATCTCCAAGATCGACTTCGTCTGCTTACTTATCATTAGCTGAAGGAATTTCGGGTTAATGTTTATTTTTCCGTGATGTTCTTCTTGGTTTCTTGGAGTGTTCTGAGTTTATAGTCAGGGTAGAAAACGTAGTAAATACTTCTGAATTTGCCTACAATAAAAATGTTTTAATTATATTTGTTATGTTTTACTAAGCCAAACAAACCGGTTCAAAAAAAGTAAGAACTAAACGGTGAACTGAAACTGAAATTGTATTGTAAAGTATTGATTCAAAGATATTTGCGGACGGGGAGTGAAATCCTGTCATCCCGACAAAAAAACCCGCTGATATTCAGCGGGTTTTTTGTTTGCCTTGTGCCTCCCTTTTTCTACTTAATCTGAAGCAGCACAAGTGACCTGGCAGGCAGCTTCGCCTCTATTTTTCCTTTAGCGATTTTGACGTCGGTAAAATCTGTTGGAGCCACTTTTGCCGGCTCGTCAAAGGTATTGTGGTCGGTGATAGTTGCAGATGTTATCACCCTGCCCTTTACGTTTTTGGCTTCGCCACCATCAAGCGTACATGTCAGGTTAATGGAATTTTTGGGGTCTATGTTCACCAGCGTAATGTTAATGGTGCCGTCGGGTGATTTTGAGCATGAAGCAGATAGCGCATGGAGCTTTTCGTTTTCCTGGGTATATTCAGGGCTTTGTAGGTGGAAAGGCAAAGAGAGCGCTTCCATGTGCGGTTTGTATAGGTCAAAAACATGGTAGGTCGGTGTCAATATCATTCTGGTTTCATCGGTGAGTATCACGGCTTGCAGCACATTGACAGTCTGGGCAATGTTGGCCATCCTGACCCGATCGGCGTGCTTGTTGAAAATGTTGAGCGTGAGCCCGGCTACCAGGGCATCGCGAATGGAGTTTTGCTGATAAAGAAAGCCGGGATTGGAGCCCGGTTCCACATCGTACCAAGTACCCCACTCATCAACTACCAGCGCAATGCGCTTGTCTTTGTCGTACTGATCCATAATGGTGCTATGCTGTGTGATCAGCTCATCCATTTCGCCGGCTTTTTTCAGGGTGACGAAATAATCTTTTTCATCGAAATCAGTCGCTGAGCCTTTATTGCTCCAGGTATTGGGTACGGTATAGTAGTGCAGCGAGATGCCGTCCATCATCCAGTTTGGCACGTTTTTCATCAGTGTTTCAGTCCATTTCAGGTCCCACGAATTGGCTCCACCTGCTATTTTATATAGTTTGTGGTCGCCGTAGTTGCGGGCGTAGGTGGCATATCGCCGGTACTCGTTGGCATAGTATTCGGGCGTCATGTTGCCCCCGCATCCCCAGCTCTCGTTGCCCACGCCCCAGTATTTCACACCCCAGGCTTCTTCTTTTCCATTCGCTATGCGCAGGTCGGTCATGGGGCTTTTGCCATCAAAATTGATATACTCCACCCAGTCAGACATTTCTTCTACCGTGCCACTGCCCACATTGCCGCAGATAACAGGCTCGGTGCCCAACAGTTTGCAAAATTCCAAAAATTCGTGTGTGCCAAAGCTATTGTCTTCCACTACCCCCCCCCAGTGGGTATTGATCATTTCGGGACGGCCTTCCCTGGGGCCAATACCATCTTTCCAATGGTATTCATCCGCAAAACAGCCGCCCGGCCAGCGCAGATTGGGAATATTCAGCGCTTTAAGGGCTTCGAAAACATCTTTGCGGTAACCCCGGATATTGGGCACATCTGCGTCTTCGCCTACCCAGATACCCCCGTAAATACAGCGCCCAAGATGCTCACTAAAGTGGCCGTAGATATGTTTGCTAATGGTGGTGCTGCCTTCGTTTACATGGACGGTCAGCATCGATTCGTTGGGTTGTTGTGCCTGTATGTGTATGGCAAGCATGGCCATTAAGGCTAAAAAGCATATTGATTTTTTCATATTTTTAGGTTTAGATTTCCAAGATAATAGAAGACATCCAAATAATTCAATCCGGTTCTGGTTTAATTCGCACTGAAAGCGCCATATCAGAAGAATTTGAATCGCCTTGGATTTGCCTTTCACCTAACTCTTTTTGCTGCCAAAGCAAACGATATAAAAAGATGTTTTCCTAAAGATCAGCTACCGGCAATTTGTTGTTGATAGTCTTCTTTGAGTGCTATGGTTTTTTGCCTCAATTCACCGGCTGCTTGCTCAATATATGTGCCCCCGACGTAGAAGCAACAATTGCCACCTGCCGAAATCCCCCAGGCCAGTGCCTCGGCCAAATCAAGATTTCCCCTGCCTTTTTGCTTTAATTGTTGAGCCATAGAAGCAACTACTGCCCCGGCAAAATTGTCACCACAGCCGGTGGTATCGCCTGTCTTAGGCTGGCTTTGGAGTGCCCCGGCGATTTTTGCTGAAACAGGAAACTCCCGTAAGTCCATTTTTTCGAAAAGTCGCCCGTTGGAGCATGCCAGGGTATTTGCAGCACCATTGGTAATGATAAAGGAGGCCACTTGCGTGGAATAAAAAAAGCGGGCAGCATCTTCTATCGAGTCCTTTCCGCTAATATGTATGGCTTCGTCCCTGTCCATGATCAGAAGATCGATCAACTGATAATCTGCCTCACGATCCACCAAGGGCCATGGCAGGTCTGGATTTTTCTTGTGGTTTCTAAAGTCAAATACCGTGTTGACGACCGTAACACAATCATGTGCCCTGGATTTTTTGAGCAATTCCGTAAGGTGATCATGTACATGGGGCACCAGGGCAGTACCTCCGAAGCAGGTGATATCCGATTCGAAGAAGCTGTCATGAATATGCGCGATGGTGTACTCCAAGGCGGCTCCGAGGCTATTGACAAAGGTGCGCTCGCCATGCCCCTCGTCATGCTCCGGATCCGAAAACACATCGGTGGAGGGTGTTTCCATCACCTGCGATTTTTTATAATTGCTGATATCGAGTGGGGTTTGTCTCAATATCTCCAGTATTTTGTCTGTATTTTCATCATACCCGGCCATGCCATAAAATTTCACCACGTACTCTTTGTCAGTCAAAAGTTGTGATGCCAGCACCATGGCTACCAAGGCCGGTCCGCCAACATTGATGACGTCAGGCGGTCTGTTGCCGACCACATCTGACCTTAGGTCCTTTAACGTTTTGCCGGAAAAAGCTTCCAATTCTTCTGTGAAAACAAGCTTGCCGGGACTCAATCCGCCATCGCCGGGGTGCTTAGATGTGTATTTGTTAAAAGCCGGGCTTTCAAAAGAAACCTTGTTGTAAATAAGATCTACCAGTGCACACCCCACACCGGATATCACTATGTTGTCTGAATGGTTTGAATGCATATTACTTATTTGTGTTTAAAGGGTTGAGATCAGTTTTTTACCAATTTATAAAAAAATGAAATCTTTGTCCTGAAACTGGGTTTTTAGGGAGTTGGACAAAGCAATAATGGTGTGCGGATCTACCGGTGATGTCTTGCCATACAGAGTGGTGGCCATTGACTTGCGAATGCGTTGCTACCGCTCTAAAATGACGCATAGTGGCCGTCGAGAAGCTTCAAGCAGAGCTTGATGTGCGTACCTTCCGGTAAATTTTCGTACTTAAATTTCCCAAATCCCCTTTTTAACATCATTGAATAATAATTGTACCTTTGACGCGCCAAAAAAAAATTGGCATACCAACACAAACATTATAAGTGCAGATGAGAAAAAAATTGTTGCAAACCGGTGCGGATGAATTGACCTACGAAATTAGGGGCATCGTGAAAAAAGCTGAACAGCTCAAAAAACTGGGCCGCAAAATACTTTGGGAAAATATTGGTGACCCTGTGCAGAAAGGAGCCAAACTACCAGCATGGATTAAGGACACCATCAGCGAACTGGCGCAACAAGACGAGACCTATAGCTATTGCCACTCCAAAGGGGTGCTGGAGACCAGGCAGTTCCTGGCCAAAAAAAACAATGCACTGGGTGGCGTGCAGATTACTGAAGACGATATTCTTTTCTTTAACGGGCTGGGCGATGCCATTGCCAAAATATACCAGTACCTCGTGCCTCCTGCCCGCATCATTGGCCCATCGCCCGCGTATTCCACGCATTCTTCTGCCGAGGCGCTCATGCCAACGACCACCCGATCACCTACAAACTCGATCCGCAAAACAACTGGCTGCCCGACATGGACGACCTGTACAACAAGGTGAAGTTTAATCCAAATATCGTCGGCATACTCATCATCAACCCCGACAACCCAACAGGCATGGTATATCCGATCGATATATTGAAGCGATTTGTGGCCATTGCCAAAGAGTTTGACCTGCTGCTGATCAGCGACGAAATCTATGTGAATGTGACATATAATGGGGCAAGAGCCTATTCGCTTGCCGAATATATCGACGATGTGCCTGGCATTGCATTGAAGGGATTATCGAAAGAAGTGCCATGGCCCGGCTCCCGTTGCGGCTGGGCGAAATTCTATAATAGAATAGGAAATCGCGAATTTGACAAACTCTGCACCACCTTGGAAAATTCCAAGATGATCGAAGTTTGTTCGACCAAACTGCCACAGTTGGCCATACCCAAGATTATGGGCGATCCGCGCTACCCGGCACACCTGCAAGCCAACAACGACAAGATCGGCAGGCGCAGTAAACTGATCACCGACATATTGATGAAGTGCGAGGGCATTTATTTCAACCCAACCTCCGGGGCATTTTACAATACCATTGTGTTCAGGGAAGGAGTTATCAACGACAAACAAACACTCAGGATTGAAGATCCGGAGATAAAAAGGTAGTCGAAAGCTGGGTAAGTCAGCCCGATGTGCTTCCCGACAAGCGGTTTGTTTATTACCTGCTGGCTGCCAAGGGCATTTGTGTAGTGCCCATTTCTTCGTTTTGCTCCGATCTGCGTGGTTTCCGCGTCACGCTGCTCGAAGACAACGAGCAAACACTGATGGAAACCTTTACAGGCATCAGCGAGGCGATCAGGGAGTATATTGTTTCATAAGACTTCGGATGTCTCCCTTTCTGGTCGAAATATTTCGCTTGGAACATTAAAGATTTGACTAGCGGATAACCTTGACTTTTCGTCGGTCTCTGGGAATTTAAGTATAATAAGCGTGTCCCCTTGTCTTTCTATTTCATATTCAGTCTGATCATCGTCATCGAGCGTACTCTCCCGGCAATCAATCGTAGGTAACGTTGCTCCAGTCTCATTGCTATCCATTTTGACTAAATAAGTGTTATAAAAAAAATCCTTCAAATATAAACAAGGAGAATCTTTCTGATTGCTGTCCAGTTTTTGTTTTATCCATGAATAGTCTTTTACATCAATTTTTGAAAGTGAATTGATTGTAATATGCTTTCCTTTCTCGTTTAGCATTACTCCAATACTGTCAAATGGCCGAAATTGATCTTTCAACTTATCCAGTTGATCATGCATTATATACAAATCAGGAAGATTTTCCTTTCTCCAATCTTCTTTCCTGCTATAGTACGCCAGAAGCTTCTTCTTTGTATTGTAGAAATTTGTATCACGGATATTCTCGGAGGTGGGCTCCGGCCAAGTAGATGGATCACTTTCTTTAATTTGTGCACAGTTTTCTACGAACCCTGCTAAAAATAAAAAAAGTGTGAGCAAGAATGTTTTAGTTACATTTAGATCTACCATTTGTTAATAGATTTATAAGATTAACAAAAGATAATTTTTCATAGGCGGGCATATTTTTCCAAAGAACCGTTTCACCAAGTCCTTGCCAAGCCAATGCCTCATAGCTTTGTCTCACCATTGCATTAGTCGGATCGACTCCATCAAATTCCATTAATGCGTCCGTAATAAATCCAATATAATGCTGTGCCATTAGAGAAAAAAATCTACGGTTTGATTTTTCGTTTTGCTCTTGATATTGGTCTCCCAATTTAAAAGAGAAACCAGAAGAAACTTAGCTCGGCTTGAGGTACCTTGGCGAGACACGCAGACTACGGATGTATAAACTATTCAATATTTTCAATCCATTGAACTTGATAGCGGATATAAAGATTCGTAGTCACTTGCTCATATAGCCAAATATTGTTGAACTCATTTTTGAAAAGAATTCTAATCGTGTTACTGGCATAACTATTTAAGGCCTCTTGAGCTTCTATGTATTTTTTATATAGCGAACCAAGTGAAAAAACATCAATGTCTTTAAAAGCTGAACTTTTGATAGAATCAATTACATTAAGCTTTGGATTATATTCAAACAGTTCATCACAGATATAGAAACTAATTATTCCAGTCTTAGTATTCTGGTGTTTTCTATATTTTTCGATCAATACAGTCGTAAGCCCACCAGAGTCAGTCGTTTTACAAACACTATCGCTTTTGTAAAAAACGATGTTGAATTCCTGATTTTCGATTTGACCTAGCGATGCCAAAGGCCATAAGAAGAACAAAATGCACATTTTTTTCAGGGGCATGTTTTTTTACCTGTTTATTTATGATTACTAATATTACCTAAAATTCTATTTTTATCTGTTTGAGATAATTGATTCCATGCTATGGTAGTCACTAAGTTTCCAGCTGCATCATAATTACCCATCAGCCCATCCCAAGCGATATCATCATAGTATTGATCTGATTGAACAGCCCCATCAAATTCCTTAAGTGCCTGGCCTATTATGTCTATATAGTGAGCTGCCATTTGTTGATGTTGGGCATTAAACTTATATCTTGAATAATAATCATAAACCCCGGGATAATCATTTATTGAAACAGAATAATTATTCTCAATAACTATTCTGTACATTTCAGCGTGAATTATTTCATGAAATATAGTTCTTGCCACTTCCATAGTAGTCCTTCCTGACAGCGTATTTGCATTTAATGCAATATTGATCAACAATGAACCAGGTGTATGTCTTGTTTGTCCATTTGTAGTGGAAGAAAGGCTACTGGATAACTCGAATTTCAAATGTGCTACTGGAAATTTTGCATCAAATTTTTGCACATACCTTTTTAAGGTATTCGTTTTTACGAGTTTATCGTACACACACTCTGCTTTTGTGTTTTTAAAGCTGGCATCTTTGATAATTTCCATGAGGTGTGCACTGCCATGGGATGCTCCGGCATGTGGGGCTTCATAGTGCTCATGTTGGTCAGCCCTTGTGGTTCCTGTTGGCACAAATACTGTATGATATCTAGTCCATTCATGATCTGAACCCACATACCTTTCGTTCACAAACCAATCTGTGTACCGATCGATTCTATAGGTTACGAATGATCCAGCACCGCCCCCTCCTGTACTGCAACTGTAATCTGACCATGGACAACCAACCGAAGGAACAAAGGCCGCTCGGCCAGCAGCTTCATCTTGTGGTTCGATGGTTTGAAGCCATGCTTCCATAACACCATTTATATATCCTTGGACAGCATACAATTCTCCAGTCTCTTTAAAAACATGTACTGTGCCCGAAAAGCCTCCCAGGTCGAGATATGAAACTTTGCTCATATCGATGGAATCATTATCAGGGATCAATTTGAGCAAAAAATACTCGCTCGTATCGCTTGACTTTTGCTCAAGTAGTTTAAAAGAAATTTCCTTCGAGCCCAGGCTGTCGTCCAATGTCAAACGGCCAGAAAGATCGGTGCTATACTCGCTCAGTAAGACTTCCGAAGAATCTGTCCTGGCTGAAGGATGGCTTTTCACGATTTTAACATCATCCCAATCAATGCTTAGGTTTTTGAGTATGGGATCATCAAAATTTTGAAAAGAAAATTGAGGCAAACTTGGTAGTTCCATGTCTTCTCCCGGCTTTACTTCATCCTCACGGCAGGAGAGCAATAAAATAAATAACAAAAAAAGAAGCGTGTGCTGGATAGGATGGGTTTTTTCCATGGGTTTGGTGGGTAGATGGTTGAAATATATTTGATGAATTTACCTTATCTTTTTCGAATGTAAAAAAATGTTTCTGGTCTAATCGTCTCTGGTCTGAGTGTCTCGCTTAGACCTTATTGGACTGTTAGACCAGTAGCATAAATCAGGAATCACTCCGTCAGTTCGAAAGCACTTCGGTAGGCACCAATGCCATCTACATAGTCGAGAAACTTAGAGTAAAATTCATGTTGGCCAATGGTGCCGCTGTCACCTATGACCACCAGTTTCTTTTTGGCGCGGGTCATGGCCACGTTCATTCTGCGTGTGTCTGCAAGAAAGCCAATTTCACCGCGCTCGTTTGACCGCACCAGGCTAATGTAAATGATGTCGCGCTCCTGCCCCTGGAAAGAATCAATGGTATTGATGGCCACATTGGCTATGGTATTTTCTTCGCTTTCCATATGTTGGTCAAAATAGTCCTGGAGCAAACCAACCTGGGCTTTGTAGGGTGAAATGATGCCTACACTGAGTTGCCCCATGTCCAGTTGCATCGCACCAAGTTGATCCATATAATCGCTGAAATGCCTAAAGACCAGATTGACCTCTTCGCGATTATAGGAACTTTTGGTTTCCGGATCAGCCTCTTCGAAAAAACCAGTGCCGGCAGTATCAATAAACTCCACGGCCTGATCGTTCGGAAACACCAGCCAATCGGCCACATGTTCATTGGGGAACAATTGGCTTTTGTAAAAGTATTGCGCCGAAAAATCCATGATCCGCCTGTTCATCCGGTATTGTTCTTTCAGCATCACATCGGCTTTGTTGCGCTTGATGGCCTTTTCGAACAAGGTGACCTCAAGGCCGGCTTTGGCAGCCTCGTACGATTTGATGGTCGGGGGCAGTTGGAAGTGGTCGCCTGCAAATACCACCCTTTCCGCTTTCACGATCGGAATCCAGGCCGCAGGCTCCAACGATTGCGCTGCTTCATCGATAAAGACGGTCTTAAACCTCATCCCCTTTAGGTGGTAATTGTTGGCACCTACCAGGGTGCTGGCAATCACCTGCGCCCTCGACAAAATGCTGTTGACGATATAGAATTCCAAATGCTCGGCTTCATCTTTCATTTTGCCCGCTTCGGCCATTAGCATTTTGCGCTGTTGTCGCTCCGCATGGCCAAAATTCCGCTTATATTTATTGCCCATGGCGCGAAACTCCTCTGCCCGTCTGCGCAGCATTTTCAGGTTTTTATAGTCATCATGATGGGCTATACGGGCATCGAGGGTATTGCTGAGGATACTTTGAGTGACCCTGGCCGGATGCCCTATGCGCACTACGCTGATCCCTTCAGCATCGAGCTTTTCGACAAACAAATCCACTGCGGCATTGCTGGGCGCACAGACCAATATTTGTTGTTCTTCCAGTATCGTTTCCATAATGGCCCGCACCAGTGTGGTGGTCTTGCCGGTGCCCGGGGGGCCATGGACTATGGCCACATCTTTAGCATTCCTGATCAGGTCGATGGCCGAATTTTGGCTTTGGTTCAGCCCCGGAATGGAAACCGGCGGACGGTTTTCAAATTGTGCCTCCAGGCCTGCCAGCAGTATTTGCTTCAGTTCATTGATGCGTTCGTCTTTGGTTTTGATCAGCAGTTTTACCGTATTTTCCATTTCGCGGTATGCATGCTCGTCAAACAAAAGCTGCACCCCAAGCAAGCCATCGTATATCCAGTCCGGAATTTCATCGCCATTGAGTGTGATCAGCATTTCATGCTCTTTCACCTGGTTCACCACCCCGTTGACCACCTCACTGTTTTCGTGGTTGCTGCCTGCGTTAGAAAACAGACTGACCAGCTTACCCGACTGAAACATATGCGCATCGTGGTGCTCCGGTGGCCGGGAGATTTTGACCAGCAGGCGCTCTCCGGAGTCGAAGTTGGTTTTTTGCAGGTTGACCGGATACCAGCATACGCCCTGTTTGCGTCGCTCGGTAAGCGAGGTGCCGGTCATTTTGCGTTTGTAGCTAAGCAGGTCTTCCACTTTTTCTATTTTCAACAAATGGAGCAAATGCTCCAGCCCTTCGGGGATATTCTTTTTTGCCATGCCATATTTCTAAGGTCGAAAAGTAAGTGGGTAATGTGACATTTGCAAAGTCAGACCTCCAGACTTGACCATTCAAGTATAGCAAAAATGGCCAAAGACACTAAATTAACTATGCCGCAACAACCAATAGCGTTTCGATGACGTCGCATCGCTTTGTAATTCAGCAACAGTATCTCACTTCGAAAAAACGCTATCTGAATTGCTTAGCTCAATATGATCCATTAACCAATCTTCAGCGTGCTTTTGTAAATCGCTGGCGACAATTGTTACAATTAACATAGGTCAAATTTAAATATAACATATGTTAAATATGTAAATTACATATGTTATTAGATTAAATATCATATGATAATAAGAAGATTAGTAGCATTGATACCCCCCGACAATGACGTGGTATATCCATCATTCCCTAATCATTATATCCAAATGCATTCCTGCCCACATGGTCACGGGTATTGAGAATAGCTAATCCTGTAGATCATCTCCTCGAGGATATGTGCCCCCACAGACCTTTTCGCGATTTGATGTGATGTTTTTATTTGAAAATAATTTGCATTGATATATATAAATATATTACTGCCGGCTTATATTAGTTACTTTATTATCAACCATCATGAAAACCAACCCTAAACTTTTTTATGCTAAAATACTGTTCGTGTTTTTTATTATGGTAACATGCGAAGAAAAAGCGATTGAACCTTTGGAGCTCATACAGCATCCAAATTTCTCGCTTGAGTCCTTTGATGATGCCATTCAGGAGAACCTGACCATTCACTATGATGACTTTCAGGAAGCCAAAATACTTAACGAACAATCTACAGCATCCAGATCGGCAGATGTATCATATGAGAAATGGATTGAGTACAACGCCGGGTTTCATGGGCATATAGTTGTGGAAGATAGTGCATCTTCCAGGAACATCTTCTTCACGCTGCTTGAGCATGTCACTGATGCCGGGTCACCGGTCTTTATGCTTTTGAAGTTTGTTCCATCCATTACATTGGACAGTTCAAAAGTTTATTCTTATTTTAATTTGCAGGATTTTTCGGGTACGATATACACCTACAATCAATTTGCTGAAGAGGAGTATGCCATCGGTGTTACCGATGGGCGTGTGCAAGATTTTACCGGGGTTGGAAATGAAGCCCAACTCCATACTTCTGGCGCAAGGGTACAAATCGCGCTTCCTCCACCTGATCCATGTTCAAATGTCAACAAGCCATGTGGAGATGGAGATGGTGGAGGCGGTGGTGGTCTTGGTGGCAGAATGGTGTCGGTCACATACAGAGAATATACCGATTGGTACCAGATCACCACAGTAGGCAATTCAAGTTATGTTCAATACTTAGGCTCTGATTATGTACATAAAACCAGATACGTGTGGGTGTCTGGCGACACATCGCCATCACCCGGCTCCACTCCACAAGATGGTGCTGTTTCCCATGAGCATATCTCGAAGGGAAATGCAGGTCACCCTGCTACTTCCCCACATCCGAAAGAGTATTTGAAATTAAAGGCGGAGTTATGGGAAGAGGAAATTTGTGAAAAAGCAAATTTCACCAATAATCCATGTGTAAAGGCTATTTGGGAAGAAATGAAGGCATTAAATGTAGGTTATGAAACCTTGAAACGATTTACCGGGCAAAATCCGGTCGCAGGACTCTGTATTGATATCCAAGATTTGGGTTCAGATACTAATGGTAATGCTGGACAGACAAGCACGAAAGCAATAACCATCAATATTAATAGCCAGAAATTGAATCGATCGAAACTGAGTATAGCCCGAACGATCCTGCACGAGATGATCCATGCAGAGCTTACCAGCATGGTTATTGAAGCAGGCGGGGGCACGGCACTTCAAAATTATGCAGAAACCTATGAAGGGAAAGATGATTTTATGATGATTTGGACATATTATGAAAAATACAAACCATATGTGAAAAACGTAAATCCCGGTTGGCAGCATGAATTAATGGCGGATTATTATATCGAGTATATTGCTGAGGGTTTGAAAAAATTGCACCCCAGCTTAGGTTCGCAAAAGTTTATTAATTATTGGGAGAGGTCATCTTTTAATCTAGAAGGGTATAATGAAATGGTGTCTTGGAGTTGGGAGGATTTTTATATTGGACTTGAATGGGAGGGGCTTAAATCGACAGAAAAGTGGAATACTATGGAACCAAAAAGGAAACAACTATTTAAACAGTATTTTGAATATGGCAATTATGAGTCGAATAAATGTAATTAAGTTTTTTGTTTTTTTATTCTTCATAAATACCTCCTTTAAATCTGATCCAGAAATAGTTTACATTATTGTTGAGAAAGATCATGGTTTTAGTGTAGAACAATTTGGACGATTAAATGATTATGATTCTGCATTAAGCTATCCAGAAGATTTTGGAAGGAGATATTTATTATTGTTGAATGAGGGATTATATACTAAGGAAATATCATTCACGTATATGAATAATTCACCTGAATGGATGGATCAGCAATTTGAATACAAAATCGTTGATCAGGAATTTTTAAGGCAGAAAGACTTCAAAGACAGGGAGTGGTTTGACAAAACGGACTATTATGAGATATTAGAAACTTTTATTGGAAAGGACAAGGTGATCTATCTGGTTGATGAGGAGCAGATTAAAGACCCGAATAATATCTACATGGTACGGGTTTACTTTAATTATCCTGCAGAAGAGTGACTTTGTTTATTTGGTTAGTAATTATACTCAGTTTTATCATGTCTTTTTCTGCCTCGGCACAGGTGGTCTGGCCCCCTATTAATCGGACAATTTAAATTTGACTATTGTATAACTGCATTTTATCAATATACCTTTGTGTTAGCAGGGGACGACTGAAGGTGATTATTATACCGATGTTGTCCATTTACATTCAGAGTGTTTCAAGCCTGTCCG
>JAAUQL010000187.1 GCA_012033595.1 Cyclobacteriaceae bacterium
CAGCTATTATTAAGCTTTTTAAAGCTTTTTCAGCTATTATTAAACTTTTTAAAACTTTTTGTAAATTTTAACTTGATTCCATTCACGAACAGGCAGTCCAATAGAGAAAAAGAAAATTTGTTGATCCTGATAGTAAAAACTAAAACCATCAATATCATCAGCAAAATATTCTTTAAACCTCTTTCCATTCTTTTCTTTAAAAAATACTGAGACGTAAAGAGGTGTATAGTTAATATTATTTATGCTGACAGCGCCGGAAGGATAGTGAACGGAGGTTAATCTAACTAAACCATAAACTTTTTCGCCACCTTTTCAATGATATAGCCATCAACTTCATTGGCAGATGAATTAAGTGAGGCAGTCAACAAAACAAGCAACAAAAAATAATATTTTAGATTGTCAGGCATAAAACAAAGATAGAGGTTATTTTAATTCTAATTTTCACTTTCTAATTTCTTGTTTCTAAATACTACCTTTGTGCCAAATTAAATTTCTAACACGTGACTTTCGAATCATTAAATCTAAATACCCCATTGCGCAACGCAATTGAAGATCTTGGCTATGTTTACCCAACACCCATTCAGTCAGAGGCCTTTTCAGTTGTCATGTCGGGCAAAGATGTTATTGGTATTGCACAAACAGGAACCGGAAAGACTTTTGCTTACCTGTTGCCAATATTACGACAGTTAAAATATTCAGAGCAAAAGAAACCCAGGATTTTAATTGTGGTTCCTACACGAGAGTTGGTTTTACAAGTTGTTCGTGAAATTAAAAAATTAACGAATTACATAAGTGTAAGATATGCTGGAGTTTATGGCGGCACTAACATTAATACTCAAAAACAGATTATTCATAATGGGCTTGATATTCTGGTTGCTACTCCTGGCCGCTTAATGGACTTATATATGACTGGTATTCTGCGCTTTAAAGACATTCAAAAACTAGTTATTGATGAAGTTGATGAAATGCTGAAGCTTGGTTTTCGTCCACAGGTTGAGGCAGTAATGGAACTTTTGCCAAATAAGCGACAAAACCTTATGTTCTCGGCAACATTAACTGAAGAAGTTGAAAAGTTGATTTTAGATTTTTTTCATGAACCTCAAAAAATTGAAATCGCACGTCATGGAACTCCTATTGAAAAAATTACCCAAATAGCCTACCATGTTCCAAACTTTTTTACTAAGGTGAATTTATTAAAATATCTATTAAAAAATGATGATAGTTTTGAACGGGTCTTGGTTTTTGTGGCTACAAAAAAATTAGCGGATCGCCTTGAAGAGCAGCTAATTAAGGACTTTCCTGAAACGATTGGAGTAATACATTCAAATAAATCGCAAAACCAACGCTTTAATGTTCTGGATAAATTTCGTAATGGTAAAAATAAGGTAATCATAGCCACAGATATTATAGCAAGAGGACTTGATATTGCAGATGTTAGCCATGTTATTAATTTCGACATGCCTTCAGAATCTGGTGATTACATACACCGGATTGGTCGTACCGGGCGTGCTGACAAAGATGGCGTAGCAATCAGTTTTATTAATGAAGCAGAGCAGGAACAACAAATGGAGGTGGAAGCGTTGATGAAAAAAGCAATTCCTCTTAAACAGTTACCGGAAGGACTTGAAATATCATCTGTTTTTACAGAAGAAGAACGACCCAATCTTGGTGATAAGGAATACTACAAAGCCCCTAGTATAAAGCATTCTAAAGGTGCATTTCAGGAAAAAAAGGAGAAAAATCGCAAAATAAATTCAGGAAGTGCCTCAAGAAAAAAACCTCAGTATAAAAAATCCGGTAAAAAAATTAAAAAGAAAAGATAGGTTCGCATTGGAATACACAAACAAACTTAACACAAATATTTGTGAAAATTTGTGTTATCTCTGCCTGCTTTTTTTAATCCACTAGCTTGTAGCAAATTAACCTTTGCAAATACCTCAAATAAAGCTTACCATTGCAACCACTGGTGCTGTCCATGCTAAACTTTTCACTTCCGGAATTGCATTTTTAAATTCTGCAACTTTTACAAATTTTTCAGGAGCGGGCCTTATTAGAAACAGGTTTCCTTTTAAATCCAGGCATAAGATATGTCCATCAGTATAAGTAGCTGTTCCATAGCCAATTTCATCTGTTGTCCATATTTCTTTTCCTGTTTTTAGCTCAACACATTTAAATTCACCACTGTTTCTAATACTCTGACCAGAATAACCATAGAGGTAACCATCAATAATAAAAGGATCTGAGTGATGAGACGCTATGGCGGTATTTGTCCACAAAACTTTGAAGTTATCCTTGGTTACTTCTAGTGCCTGACCACCTTTTCCATAACCTGAAGTATGAAAAATAATCTTCTTGTCAATAACCGGGGTTGTTGCATTTACCCCATAATCAGTTTCCCATGGGACTTTCCAAATTTCACTACCATTTTCAGGATTCAAACATGAAAGGCTCGTTCCATGGTAAACCAACATGCTTTTCATGCTGTCAACAATCAATGGAATTGATGCTGAATAACCTGCTGCACCTTGCAAGGTTTTCCAGATTAAATCCCCGTTGAGTTTATCATAAGCCAAAACAAGCGCAGTGCCTCCTCCCTGAACAATCACTTTATTATCAATGACCAAAGGGGTTGACGAAAGGCCCCATTCAGGTTCTTCGCCACCCTCATTTTTTACATTTTTGTGCCATAGCTTTTTGCCATCAAATAAGCTCCAGCAAACGAGGTCGCCACTTCTACCAAATGTATATACCATGTTACTGTCAATAAATGCAGTCGCTCTTGCTCCTGGTCCATGACTGGTGCTAGCTTCCGAAAGATACTCTCCTTTCCAAATAAGGTTCCCATCATCAGCATTCAAGCAAAAAACAAGGTCGCTGGTTTCATTCCTTCCCGAAATTATCAAGCGATTGCCTTTTACAACTGGTGCTGACCATGTTGCAGTAGATTGTCCCTGACAAAGAAAATCAACTTCCCATAATTTAGTTAACCCATTGCTCCAGTCTTTTTTTATATTAATCAAGCTGCTTTTCCCGTCAAAATTAGGACCTCGCCAATTAGGCCAATCTTCCTCGCCTTCAGTTATTGGCGGCAACTCATTGATTTGAGTAGGAATTTCACTTTGGTTTCCGGTAATTTCTTCTTTGGCAAATACCACTTTTAGCACATTATAAGTATAGATGCCAAAAGCGACTATTGCAATTGTCAACACAATTAGGGTAATTTTAATCCACTTTTTTCACTCTTCAAGGATTTTAGTTTTTTGGTCTAATACATATGTTTCAACAAGAAAGTTTATTGTTTTCTTGTTAATGCGTAAAAATAACACAATTATTCCAAGTTTTATTCGTCAGGTTAAAATGTTAATTTATCTTAAAATTTAAACATTTCATCAAAGAAAGTCTGAGAAGAGATTTCTTTTTCCGATTATAAGTTGTCTTCGCTTTGTCAAATTCACTATTTTTGATTCTGAATGAAACAAACCTGTTAACTTACCAATAAGATGAAAGAGGCTGAATTTATTGGAAAAGTAAACCGATTCGGTAGTGAATATAGCGTTTACTTGAACCCGGCGGATAACCAGATCCGCATAACCGATGACCGTGGAAACGAATTAAAGTGTGACACGAAGAACACCAAAGGAGCCGAAGATATTCTTGAACCGCCCAACCAGTCGCGTCACGGGGAGGCCGAGCGGCAATTGCTGGACGGGCAGGTTGACGCGCTGTTTGATGTCCGTTCGCTGCGCGACCCCGGCTTGCTGAGGCTTATGGAGGATGCGGCGCTCAAGCGCGTGGCGCTCGATGTGGTGCCCGTGCCGCAAGCGCCCGCGCTGGTGCTCAAGCGCCCGCTGCTCAGCGCTGAAACCATCGCCCTTGGCGCTTTGTCCGGTGCCACGCCCACGCCTTCGCGCGATGTGCCAAGTGTTGCGGTCAACCGTATTCTGGTCGCGCGCGCGCGCAATGCCGATGCCGTCCGTGCCCTGACCGAGGTGATGTTTGAGAACCGGCTTGACCTTGCCATGCGCACCGCGCTTGCCGCAGCCGTGTCCCGCCCCGATGATGCCTCCGGCCTGACCATACCGCTGCATCAAGGTGCGGCACAATTTTTCAATCGTGACCAGCCCTCGTTCTGGAAGCCAATTCGGATTCCATTGGCTTGCTGCTGACGGTCGTAGCAATGGTGGGTTCGGGTCTGTT
>JAAUQL010000088.1 GCA_012033595.1 Cyclobacteriaceae bacterium
TTGCCCTCGATCTTCTTAAAGGCTTTGCTATAGTAGGATCATCTGTCCATCCAAAAACTTCATTTGCATGAAGTGCAGATTCGTATTGCCTAAAAACTCAGTTTAAGCCTGAAAATCGGCAATTTACAGTGCCATATGGACACTGGTGAGCGTTAAAATTGTAAAAGAGTATCTAATAAACTGCTTGTCTGGTAACTGAAAACCAGGAACAAATCTTCCCTTACCTTCTTAAAGTGCATAACGCTTTCGCAGGTACGCTGCCAGCGGATGTAGTTCAACCTGGAATAATCGCTTGGCCTTACAGGCCGCTCATATTCCTATTTATTACCGCCATGTGCTTTATTCAATTGTCACAGATAAATATGGTTTATTCTCAGAGTTATATCCAAAATTCACTAATACTTCTCCATCTGAATTTGTTGTCAAACATTTTCTTGTTTCTGATTTCCCACTTTTTTTGTGTACAGTCCAACCGCTACTTTTTGCTGAGTATCTTCCATTTGCACTTGTGTCGCAAAATTTTCCATCTGAAACTACTGTCAATTTAGGGTTTACTTGATTTACAAAATCAATGTTAAACCCAGATTCTCGTCCATGATGCGGAGCTAATAAAATATCGGCATCTTTAATTGCTGTCATAAAGCTAGCTTTTGCCATAAGTTCTTCAAAAGAACATTTCTGATTATCTCCAGGAATTACGATTTTAGTTGAAGCGCATTCAATTACAACCACAATACTGTGATTATTAAAATTATTATGGTCGCAATTTTTAGGGGAAAATGTTTGAATTTTCAAACCACCCCAATTTTCAGGATTAGATGTATTATCAACACTTTCAGATTCAATTGGCGAATTATATCTGTCATTTATTTCACAATATTTTTCAAATTTCTCCTTGTCTTTATCTTGAACACCTTCCATAACTTCCTTATTAGTTAATTGTTTTGGACGATGAAAAACCTTGGGTTTAAGCAAATCAAAGTTCAAAATATCATCTATGTGGTCAAGATGTGGATGCGTTATAACAACATAATCTAACCTTTGAACGCCAAACTTATTCTTTAAATGACGTAATGGGCTAAATTCGACATTTTTACCCGAGTAGTCTCCTGTACCAAGGTCAACAACGATATGTCTGTCATTTGGTGTCTTAATATATGTTGAGTGTCCATGTTGAACGTCCCAAAATACAACTGTACAATCTTGTGCCATTATTTTGAAGCTTTAATTCGTTTTGTTATATAATTTGTCTGCTTGCGATACGAAAAGAGGAATAGAACAAACAAAACAGCTAATACAATTAAGTCTTGTTTGTCTTTAAAAATGATGAAATATTCAGATAATCTTTGAAAGCCAATGATTATAAACAATATTGAAAACATTGAAACAAATGTTCTGTACATATTATTTGCTTCTGAAAGTATCTCAAGTTTATTATCTGTTTTAGATACACTTACAAAATCTTTATAATCAGCAAATTTTAGAAATTTAATCCACTTTAAAAGAGGTTCGATAATAACCGACCCCACTCTACTAATAACTAGTCCGATAAAATAGTATAAGAAAACACCAATAACCAAGTTATCAAAAATCAAATTTGTCGAAGTGAATTTTGATGTCAAAATTGAAAATACAATTCCCGGAAGCAGGTAATTGAAAATGTTGTACGAAGATAGTTTTTCAATAATTTCTTTCATTGTCTATGTAGTTTTCGTTTTTTTTAGCATTGGCGGTAACGTCGTTGTATCTGTAAACTTACTGATATTTCTTTATTGAAAGGTGCTGATAGCACGCTAATTCGGGAGTAAAAGCTTATCTCTGGCGGGTTATAGCAAATCATCGATCGGGTTTTTAAAATGGTGATGACCTTTGGCCACATGGGTGTATCTTTGGGTGGTTTTGATGCTGTCATGGCCAAGCCACTCCTAGATATACCTGATATCTACTCCCTGTTCCAGGTTATGCGTCGCGAAGCTATGCCTCAGTATATGAGGATACACCCTTTTCTTGATACCGGCTTCGACAGCTGATTTTTTAATTACCTTCACTATGGATTCACCACTGTATTGGCCGCCAGTTTGGCCTTCAATTAACCACTTTTTCGGATTGTACTGCCTCAAATATTCCCGCACCAGTATCAGTACTCCTTCCGGCAACTGCACGTATCTGTCTTTATTGCCTTTGGCTCCTTCCACTTTTAGCATTTTGCGTTCCTGATCGACATCCTTAATTTCCAACTTTATCAATTCACTTCGTCTCAACCCACAACTGTAGATCATCACCAGAATGCATTTGTGTTTCAGGTTGTTGAGCGCATGGATCATTTTTCCTATCTCATCTTTGCTCAGTACGTCAGGTAGTTTCCGCTCTTTCCTGGGTCGCTCTATATAATATGTTTTACGCTCGATACGCAGTACATGCTCGTAATAGAATTTGATGGCGTTGATGGCCTGATTTTGTGTGCTTGGGGCTACCTTCTTTTCGTTGACCAAATCATCCTGATACTGCCGGATATGATCTTCTTGCAGATCTTCTATGTTAATGTCCGGAAAATAATTGATGAACTCCCTGAAATAGTGCCGATACGTTCGGATAGTATTTTCGCTATATCTGCGCCTTATCAATAGGTTTGTGTACTCATCGGGTATTTTATTGTTGTAATTTTTGACTGCCCCTGGACTGGAGACCCGATTCTTTGGCATTGCGGTATGGTCAAAAAAGTCTCCATGATCGATGATTGCCTTATCCTTAAAAACAGTAAAAATTTTCATCAGGTTATCTGGCTCGTTTGGAAGATACCAGCACTTGTTGCTGGTACTCCATCGTATGCCGTCAATATTTTTGGCAATACTGATCAGTTCCCGGTCGAACTTAAAATACAAGCCGATCTGGTTTTCACCTTTGTGTAAAAGCTGCCTGATGGATATGCAGGATTTGGTCATAATACAAAAAATACCAAATGGTGTGCTAATATAATGATGATTGACCATAATTCCCTTTTATATTCAGCATCAAGCTTATTGGCTCCTGTCGTATCTTTCACCTTCCTGTCGGTTTTATGAAGCTCCTGTACAAAAAAATAGTGCTCCTATCAGAATTTAGATGCTCCTGTTAAAATAATAGTGCTCCTGTCAGACTTCTAACTATCTCTGTCAGCCTTCTAACTATCTCTGTCAGACTTCTAACTATCTCTGTCAGACTTCTAACTGTCTCTGTCAGACTTCTAACTATCTCTGTCAGACTTCAAACTATCTCTGTCAGACTTCTAACTGCCTTTGTCTAACTTTTAACTGCTCTTGTAGGCACTTTTTGCCTCCTGTCCTACAGGAAGTGTAGATTTTTTCAGGACTAGTAAATTTTTAACAGGAAATAGCGGGCATATTGGAATCCATCCCCCTAAGCCTCTTTGTTAAAGATGAAACCAAGGCCTTTCAGCGCAAGTACGGCAGGAAGGAAGCACATTCACCTGAATTAGTGAAGATGGCAAAAGCACCAGCGCTAGCGACGTGGCAATCTCAGCCTATGTGCAGCGGCCCGGTTATCGCCGAATCCCCCTGACCCCCTCTTGGGGAAGGGGGAGTGGCCAATAGCTTGCATTTCTGAAAATTTGCCGGTTTGAATCGCTGGAATAAAGAGGCATATCAATTTGATCGACAAAGCCAAAAAAATCAAATGCACCATGTAGCTAAATGGGCTTTTTGATCGGTAAATAGCCTGGTGCCACGGCTACAATTCTTTCGTTTTCACAAATGAGGCTTATGGCCTACTCTTGCTGTGCTGTGGATAGGGAAAACGGAAAATTTTCTTTGGAAGTACCCCGCTTTTTCTCAGGCTTGTTTACCATATACAGGGTCAGTTTGCCGCCTTTCAAAATATCTTCATGGGCAATCCAATTGCGTTCGTAGCGATTGCCGTTTAGTTCTGCTTTACCGATATATATATTCTGGTTGCTGTTTTCGGGGGCTTCTATCACAAATGTTTTACCATTGCTCAGGCTTATACTGGCTTTTTTGAACAATGGAGAACCCAACACATAAGAGGGATGTCCGGGTGTAACCGGATAAAAGCCCAGCGCGCTCATCACATACCACGCCGACATTTGGCCGGTATCTTCATCGCCACAGTAGCCGTCTGGTGTGGGTTTGTACAAATCATCCATGATGGAGCGCACCCATTTTTGTGCTTTCCATGGCTGACTGGTGTAATTGTACAGATAAGGCATGTGCTGGATGGGCTGATTGCCGTGGGCATACTGACCTTTATTGGCCAGTATCATTTCGGTCATTTCATGCACTACCTTTTTGTATGTACCAACTTTAAACTCTGAAGGTGTGGTAAATACCTGGTCTAACTTGTCGATAAATTGTTTATCGCCGCCCATTAGGTCAATGAGTCCCTGTACGTCGTGAAAGACCGACCAGGTATAGTGCCAGGCGTTGCCTTCGGTAAAAGCCCCCCCCCACTCTATCGGGTCAAAGGGTGTCTGCCAGGTGCCATCGGCATTGCGCCCACGCATAAAGTTGGTCGTGGTGTCAAATACATTGCGGTAGTTATAAGCCTTTGATTCAAACTGGGAAACATCGTCTGTCTGGCCCATTTTCTTTGCCATTTGCAAAATACAAAAATCATCATAGGCATATTCAAGGGTTTTGCTGGTGGCTTCTTTGTATTCCGGATAGGGCACAAAACCCGTGTTGTTATATTCTCTGATGCCATCTCTGCCCGGTGCCCAGTGTGGTGCGGTAACGAAGGCATCCTTTTTCATGGCCTTAAATGCCAGATCATAATCAAAATCTTCAATGCCTTTGATGTATGCATCGGCAAAAAGTGATGCTGCATGATTGCCAATCATTATTCTGCGATATCCCGGACTTGGCCAAGTTGGCAGCCAGCCTCCTTCCTTGTACGCATTGAGAATGCCTTCCATCATATTGGCATTGCGCTCGGGGTACATGATGGTATAAAAGGGAAACAGCGCTCTGAAAACATCCCAATATCCCACATCGGTAAAAAGATATCCGGGACGAATGCTTCCGCTAAAGGGACTATAATGCACCATTTTGCCCTCGTCGTTGATCTCGTAAAATGTACGAGGAAACAACATCATGCGGTACAGAGAGGTATAGAACATTTCGCGCTGCTCGGGTGTGGCTCCATCTATGATAATCTTGTTGAGCTCGGTGTTCCAGTTTGGTTCAACTTGATCTTTAACTGATCGAAATTGAACCTGGCCACCTCCCGGGTAAGGTTGGTGACCGACTGGGGCATGCTAATGAATGAAGTGGCTATTCTAACATTTATCTCTTCGTTTTTATACGTGCTAAAGCGCAACCCTATTCCGGCATGGTGTCCTTCTATTTCGCGTTGCAATGTTTTGAGCGAGTCCTCATTCCATAAGGTGAAGCTGTCGAATGGTTTGTCGAAATCGACGACAAAGTAAGTAGCAAAATCGGTCGGGGTGCCTCCGCTGTTGTTTTTGCACCAACCGATAATGCGCTGCATCCGTGGGATAACCTTGATGTAGGCTCCTCCCGGAAAGGCATCGAAGAGCACCCATGACGACTGTGACTCGGGAAAGGTAAACCTCATCATAGCTCCTCTGATGGTGGCCGTCATTTCGGCAGTGATTTTCTTATCAGAAAAATCAACCTTGTAATAGTTGGGCAGGGATACCTCGCTGGTGTGGTAGTAGCTAAGGCCGCGTTTGTTTTCATCGATGATCAGTTCGCCGACCTGCGGCATCAGCGCAAAGGCACCATAGTCACCCACCCAGGGGCTGGGTTGATGCGTGCATCGGAAGCCGTTTATCGTTTTGGCATCGTAATCATATATCCACCTTTTGTCATTATTGATGGTTTGCGGGGTCCAGAAGTTCATTCCCCACGGATGGGCCACCGCCGGATAGGTATTGCCATTGGATACTTCGGCGTCTGACTGAGAACCGATGCGCGGATTAACGAACTGCACCAGGTTAGACTGGTTGTCTTGCAGTTTGGTAAAATCTTTGAATTGGCAATCGGTGAGTGCCCATCCTACAATAGCAAACAGAATAAGGTGAAAGGGAAAAGACGTGGTGAATTGATTAAAAATACGCTTCGGCATGTTTATATTCCTCCTGATACCATCAAATGGCTAAATTTCCTAAAAAACGAAATCTAATGCTAAATAATTGCGATTAATTTGGCGCATGAACCTGGAGCGCTGCAGGAAATACATGGTGGGTAAGCGGAGAGCCAGGCAAAGTTTGTCGGCATGTGACCAGAAAAATCTATGTTTATCCATGCTATTAGAATAAAATATCTTAGGCGGCTGTTCCGGTTTTCTGTTGAATCTGTATCGATTATCAAACTTGTAGTTTATAGTTTTTGTCCACAAGCCGTGGCGGATTTTTATTTATTGTTTTAAAAACAGAACATTCGGCTGGTAATCTGCTATAATTTCATCCTTGGCATAGGAAAAGCATCGAGCGATACAAAATCACGGGCCAAATATTTGAAGTGTGCCGCCATGGCAATCATGCCGGCATTGTCGGTGCAGTATTCAAAAGCCGGAACATACGTAAACCAATTGTTTCTCAGACCTTCTTCAGCTATACGCTTGCGCAATTCGCTGTTTGCCGAAACGCCACCCGAAATGGCGATGTGGCCAATGCCATACTTTTTGGCGGCTTTCTTTAGCTTGCCCATAAGCATATCGATCAGTTTGCGCTGTACAGAGGCACAGATATCATGAATACGTTCCTCAACAAAGGCCGGATTTTCCTGGAGTTTGTCTCTCAAAAAATACAGTATCGCAGTTTTGATACCGCTAAAAGAATAGTTGAAACCGGGTACGCTGGTCTCGGGAAAGGTAAAAGCCTCCGGATTGCCGGTTTGTGCATACTGATCGATTAAGGGTCCGCCGGGATAAGGCAAGCCAAGCAACTTGGCGGTTTTGTCAAATGCCTCCCCTACTGCATCATCGAGGGTCTGACCCAGTATTTCCATATCCAGGTAGTCCTTCACCAGCACGATTTGAGTATGTCCGCCACTGACAGTGAGGCAAATAAATGGAAAAGCAGGTTTTGGATCGTCTATAAAATGTGCCAGAATGTGGGCTTGCATATGATTGACCCCAATGAGCGGTATATCGAGGGCCAGGGCAAAGGCTTTGGCAAATGACGATCCGACCAACAAAGCACCCAATAGCCCGGGGCCTTGTGTAAACGCCACTGCATTGAGGGAGGTTTTTTTTATATTTGCACCTAGCAAGGCCTCATCGATAATGGGAATGATATTTTGCTGGTGGGCACGCGAGGCCAACTCCGGCACTACCCCTCCAAAATTTTCGTGAACTGATTGTGTGGCTATGATATTATTGATGACTTTTCCGTTGTGTATTACAGCGGCGGAAGTTTCGTCACAAGAGGATTCGATAGCAAGAATATTTATATCCATTGAGGAAGTTGAGCAAGAAAAAAACAAGGACGCAAGTTATAAAAAAACGCATACTGGCCATAAGCCTCCGGGTGGCTTTGTTTTTCGTCCTGTTGTTGATCTCCAGCATAGCAATACTCAGCATACCATCGGTGCAAACCAGGTTGATCAATAAACTCTCCGATTCCATCTTTATTAAAATAAAACATAATGTAGATCTTGGATACCTCAATATTCGCTGGTTTGACACGATCCTGATCAAAGACCTGGTCGTGTACGACAGTAGAAACAGGCAAATGATCAAGGCCGAAAGAGTGATCCTTGATTTTAAAATTACTGACATCTTCAAAGCAAACAGCATTAGCCTCGACAAAGCCATATTGCAAGGCGCTTCGGTAGATATGCTGAAAAATGGCCCCGAAGGCCAGTTCAATCTCAATTATTTTATTGATGAAATAAAGGATCAACTGATCAGGAAAAAACCAGGCCGAAAGTCGAAGTCATTCATCGCCCACAAAATCATACTGGTAGATAGCAGGTTCAACATCTATCGCGATGATAAACAAGTAATCACCGAACGGTTTGACCAGTATCATTTTACGCTTAAAAAAATAGATGCTTCGGTGAGCGATTTTATCATCAAAGCCGGCACAGTTGCATTTACGGTCAATGAATTGCAAGGCTTAGATTCTGCCACCCACCTGGACATCAAACAGATCAAAACCAATTTTTTGTATTCGCGGCAATCCATGGTATTCCAAAACATGGAATTGCACGTAGGAAATTCGCGGATCAACCAATCGATGGTCTTCAATTACCTGCAACCATCTTCCATCAAAGAGTTTGTGGATAGTGTTAATATTACGGCCAACGTCAAAAATTCTATCATATACTCCAAAGACCTGGGACAATTTGTGCCCGCACTCAAGAAGCACAGTCAGTATTACCGGCTCAAAGGGTTTATAGAAGGACCCGTGTCGCGGATGAGCGCCAGCAATATTTCCCTGCAATTTGGTTCGCGTAGCGAGATCAAGGGATATATCAATACCTATGGACTTCCCGATCTGTCGGAAACCTTTATCAATGCCAAAGTAAACATCGGAAAAATAGAGGTAGATGACATGGCGCCCTACCTGTCGAGCGAATCGCTGATCAATGCCCAAAAATTTGGCTACATCAACTTCGAAGGCGGTTTTTCGGGATTTATAGGTGACTTCGTAAGCAATGCCAGTTTCAAAACCAGTATTGGCGATTTTGACACCGACATCAACCTGAAGCTGCCACGACCGGGCACTGCGAGCAAACCCAGCTATACCGGCAGACTGAGCACCAGGGAATTTGACCTGGGCAGATTTTTTTCGGACACCGTTCATTACCAAACCCTCGATCTGGATGGCAGCATTAAAGGCAGTGGTTTTACCAAGCAGAATGCAAAGTTCGATTTGGTATCCAACATCAAAAGCATTGGAATTAATGGCTACAACTACAAAAATATAAAGACCGACGCCGTGTTGGCCAACGAGTTTTTTAACGGCAACCTGATCATCGATGATCCCAACCTACAGTTTAGTGGCAACCTCAAACTCGACCTCAAAGAAAAGCATGAGGTAATACAAATCGAAGCCAACCTGGGCAAAGCCAACCTCGATACCATGAAATTGACCACAAAACCGGCGGTGCTCAGTTCTTCACTCAACGTCGATATGCACGGACTAAGCCTGGACAGCATATTTGGTGATATCTTTCTCGACAATACCTACTTTAAATTGGGCGACAAAGAATTATTTATGGACAGGCTTCTGCTCACCTCCAAAAGGGACTCGCTCAGCCGAACCCTGAAGCTGGTAAGCCCAAACCTTGAATTGGATATTTTCGGGGATTTCAATTATTCGCAATTGTTTCAGGATGTGGTAGATCTCTACCATGAATATCAGGTGGTTTTTGTAAATCAGAGCAAAGAAATAGCAGCTTACCATGCCAGTCACTCCAAGTCTCTGTCTGATTACTACTACCTCGACTATGATATCAACCTAAAGAATATCAATCCGGTCATCAACCTGTTTGTTCCCGATTTTTTCATTTCTGAAAATACCCGTTTGGTTGGGGCATTTACGGGGGGAACCACCAAAAAAGTGGAGTTGCATAGTCAAATCAATGCCCTATCGATCAATAACTATACATTTGAAAACAATATTGTAGAATTCAATACGCAAAAGAGCGTTGATACCACGCTGGTATATGCCAACTATGACATTAGCTCTGAGCGACAGTTTTATAATGCAAAACAAGTCGGCGAAGACCTCAAATGTCTGATCGATTGGAATGGCCACGAAATTGATTTTAAGTTTGATTTTGACCAGGCCAACTCTGGCAATTATCTGCACACCGGCGGCCATGTGGCATTTTTGAAAGACATGACAGTGGTCTCCTTCGAACCCTCGGAGCTTAAACTGATCGACCAGGTTTGGCAGATAGCCGAAGACAACAGCGTATCTATCAGCAAAAAAAACTACGACATCAACAACCTCAGCATCTACCATCAGGATCAGAAAATCACTTTTAACGGCAATCTTTCGCAAGATCCCAACGAAAATCTGTTTATTTCTATAGTGAATTTCGATGTCAAAAACCTGAACCCGCTATTTTCGAAGCGGCTCGACGGTCGCTTCAATGGCTTTATCGATGTGAGGGATTTTTTCAACAACCGGGAAATCAACAGTCGCATCAATATCCGTGATTTCAGCTTCAATAATTTTTTGGTGGGCGATATCATCGGTATTTCTGATTATGATCACGAAAAGAAAAATTTTGAGGTGAAGGTAAATGTAAACAGACGGGGCGAGCGCACCATACTGGTAGAAGGAAACATCGACCCACATAGTGATGCCGACCAACTAAATCTCGAAGCCACCTTTACGGATGCCAACCTCAACCTGCTGGAGCCATTTTTCGACAGTTATATATCGCATACCTCGGGGCAAATCGATGGTAAGCTCAACATTATGGGCACCTTGAAGCAACCCCTTTTGCAAGGCGAAGGGATCACAAAGAATGGTGCCTTTACGCTCGACTACCTCAATGCCCGCTTGCTGCTCGACGGCAAAGTAGTTCTGGACAAAAACCATATCGATTTCGTGGATTTTGCCCTCACAGACGATCTGGGCAACAAAGGCACCATTCAGGGACGCATAGGGCACAATAATTTTAAAGAATTGGATTACGATTTTAAGGGTAGGTTCAACCGCTTTTTGGTGCTTAATACCACGGCCAAAGACAACGAATTGTACTATGGTACGGCCTATGCCACCGGAGATTTGAGGATATTTGGCAAAGAAAAAATTCTTAATATCTCTGCCAATGCCCGATCTGAAAAGGGCACCAAATTCTTTATTCCCCTCGAGGGAAGCTCGGAAGTGGTCAAAGAAGACTTTATCAATTTTATTTCTATCAAAGACACCCTGGCCAACACAGCGCGCAACGAAAGCGACAAAATGGGTCTGTCGGGCGTCAACCTCAACCTAGACCTGGACATTACACCGGATGCTTACTGCGAAATTATCTTCGACCTTACCGCAGGAGACATAATCCGCGGCCGGGGAAATGGAAAAATTAACCTGCAAATAGATACCAAGGGCGACTTTAACATGTTTGGCGACTATGAGATTACCGAGGGTGGATACAATTTCACCTTGTACAACATTATCAATAAGGAATTTGAAATAGAACCAGGCAGCAAGATTTCGTGGATTGGCGATCCTTATGCAGCCATTCTCGATATTCGCGCCAACTACGAGCAGCTCGCCTCCCTCACACCCATCTTATCTATGGTCGATGAGTCCACCATTCGCGACAATCCCGACCTCAACAGAAAATATCCCGCTAAGGTGATTTTGGACATAAATGGCAACCTGATGGCGCCCGAGATTGGTTTTGATATAGAAGTGGAGGACTATCCCAAAAACGCCATATACAACGGCGTATCGATAGAAGCCCAGATGACGGCATTCAAAAACAAATTAGATACGGACGAACAGGAACTCAAGCGGCAGGTTTTTAGTCTGATCATCCTCAAGAACTTCTCGCCGGAAAATGCCTTCAACGTTGGCGGATCGGTAGAGCGCAGCGTTAGCGAATTTATCTCTAACCAGATCAGCTATTGGGTGACCCAATTTGATGAAAATCTGGAGGTGGATGTAGATCTGGGTTCGCTCGATAACGAAGCCTTCAATACGTTCCAGCTCCGAATGTCCTATTCTTTTTGGATGGCCGATTGCGTGTATCGCGCGATGGTGGTTTTACCGACCAAACAACCGGGCCAAATGTGGCCAGCATACTGGGCGACTGGTCGGTAGAGTACCGTTTATCTGCCGATGGCAAGCTCAGGGCCAAAATCTACAATAAAACCAACTTCAATACCCTGAATCCGGAACTCAAATCTACCTCTACCACAGCAGGTTTTAGCCTCTTGCACACACAGAGTTTCGATGAGATCAAAAATATTTTTAAGAATGCGCGAGACAAAAACAGACCTGTCGAATCGCCACCGGATTCTCCTGCAGATTTGCCTAAAGAAACAGGTATTTCGCAACGAAAAGATCAGGAAAATGCCAATTGAGATCAAACATTAGGCTGCATTCACTGTTTTTCCGGGATGGCTTCCAAACAAAAAGTTTCTATCTTCTGGTTCAGACGCGATCTGCGATTGTTTGACAATACCGCCTTGCAGCAGGCCCTCGACAGTCGCTACCCGGTGCTTCCCATCTTTATTTTCGACACCAATATCCTCGACAAACTGGCAAACAAGCACGATGCCCGTGTGGCCTTTATTTATAATAACATAAAACATCTGAAAGAAACCCTCGAAACCAAAGGGGCTACACTCGAAGTAATACACAACCCGGTAGAGGCAGCTTTTAAAACCCTGCTGGAGAAATATGACGTTCACGCTGTCTTTGCCAACAAAGACTATGAACCTGAAGCCGTGGCCCGCGACACTTTCGTAAGGGGGCTATTGCACGAGCAACACATCCCCTTGCACCTTTTCAAGGACCAGGTAATATTCGAAGGTGCTGAAATATTGAAACAGGATGGATCGCCATTTAAAGTGTTTACTCCCTACAAAAAGGCGTGGTTGGCAAAGTTTCATCAACTAAAAACGACACCGATTCAGGATGCCGGATATGATGGTTTTCTACAAACCAAGCCCTTAGCCATGCCAGATATTACTTCTTTGGGTTTCTATGCTGTCGACAGTGGATTCCCCCCCATTGAAGTCGCCACTTCGCTCATTAAAAACTATGATCAAACCAGGGATTTTCCATCTGTCGATGGCACTTCAAGGCTGGGCGTCCATTTCCGCTTTGGCACCATTAGTATCCGCGAAAAGGCACTTAAAGCTGCCCCTCTCAATGCCATCTGGCTCAATGAACTGATCTGGCGCGAATTTTACTCGGCCATCTTGCAGCATTGGCCACATGTAGTCACGCATTCTTTTCATAGCAAATATGACCTCATCCCCTGGATCAACGACCATGGACAGTTTGCCCTTTGGTGCCGTGGCATGACAGGCTATCCCCTGGTCGATGCTGGCATGCGCGAGCTGAATGCTACGGGCTACATGCACAACAGGGTGAGGATGGTAGTGGCGAGTTTCCTCACCAAGCACCTGCTGATCGACTGGCGATGGGGCGAACGCTACTTTGCCGATAAGCTGCTCGATTACGAACTGGCTTCCAACAATGGTGGCTGGCAATGGGCAGCAGGAACCGGCACCGATGCGCAGCCCTATTTCAGGGTTTTCAACCCCGAAAGTCAGGCAGCCAAATTTGACCCCGACAAAGTTTATATCAAAAAATGGGTTCCGGAATTTGACACCCCGGTGTATCCCGAACCCATTGTAGATCACAAAACAGCCAGGGAGCGAGCTATACAAACATACAAGGCAGTTGTTTCATAATAGCATCCTAATGGCTAATTTCGCGAATCATGCGTGTAGCGGCTCTTTTCATCCTCATAACTTTGTCATCTGTGACCTATGGTTCGGAAACTCCGAACGGAAGTGGCGATAGCCTCAATGCCAAGCGCCTGGGCATAGTGGTAGTGGGTTCGGGACTGGTGTATGGCGCATCTATTGTCGCCCTCAACCAGGCCTGGTACAAAGAGCAAAAGTCGTCTTTTCACTTTTTCAACGATAATGCCCAATGGAATCAGGTAGATAAAGTCGGACACTCTTTTAGTGCTTACCAACTGGCCCGTGCGGGCAGCGAAATGTTTAAATGGACTGAAATGCCTGATGCCAAAGCTGCCATCTGGGGTAGTGTGCTCAGCCAGGCTTTTATGCTCCCTATAGAAATATTCGATGGACATGCTGCGGAATATGGCTTTTCGTGGGGCGATGTCGCGGCCAACCTGGCGGGTACAAGTTTGTTCCTTTCACAGGAATTAATCTTCAAAGAACAAAAGGTAAAATTGAAATTGTCAATTCACCAAACGGAGTATGCGGCATTGAGACCAGAGGTACTGGGCAATGGCTTTGCTGAGCGATTATTGAAAGATTATAATGGTCAGACGTACTGGTTGTCGTTCGATCTGTACGCTTTAACCAATAAAAACACAAAAATCCCGAAGTGGTTAAACCTTGCTTTGGGCTATGGTGCTGAAGGTATGGTTCATGGGCGCGAAACACAAAACAACGCGGAAGGATATGATAGTTACCGGCAGTACTATCTGGGCATCGACTTTGATTTTTCGCATGTCAAAAGCAAAAATTCCATTGTAAAAACATTATTATTTGTGGCAGATATGGTCAAATTGCCGGCTCCTGCTTTGGAACTTGACAAGAACAGCAAAATAAATTACCACTGGTTTTATTATTGATGAATATGAGAATAGGAGATAGAGTACGCTTGCTGCGAGGCACAGAAGAAGGTCGCATAGTTGGCCTGAGAGGTAAGATAGTCGATGTGGAAATTGAGGATGGCTTCGTGATCCCCACCTTGATGAATGAAATCGTGAAAATAGACAAACACGAAGCGCAGACCTTTCAGCGAGAAGCAGCCCAGGAATCGAGGGAGGAGACCGCGAAAAAGAATGATGACTTTATCACCGAGGGTATATACCTGGGGTTGGAAGAGCTGCGGGAGAGCAATTTCGAGGCATTTATCATCAACCAGACCACGCATACCATTTTATATTCCATCAGCCAGTACGACAAAAAACAGATTCGCAGCATAGCATTTGGCATCTGCGAACCATTCCAGCGTCAATCTGTTGGAGCACTGACTTCGAGCATCTTCAACGACTCCAAAAGGCTATTGATTCAGCTGCTGGTGCACGAGGAAGAATCGCGGCTGAAAAAGCAACCTGTACATCAGGAACTTGACATTAAGCCAGCGCACCTTGGCGATACCATTTACCTGGCGACCCTCGAAAAACAACTCAGCCTGATAAACCTCGAAAATCCCAGGCCTTTGCAGTTCAATCCGGAGGAACTGAGGGAAAAGATGCTCAGCAAAAGTCAAGCCCCGGCTTTTAAAGAAAAAGTGCGGGGTTCAAAACAACTGGTTGTCGATCTTCACATGGACGAGCACACAAGCTCGATTAAGCGCAATGAAATATTGGGACAGCAATTAATTGAGTTCGAAAAAGCCTATGACAAAGCCCTGGCAGAAGGCGCGGAAAAGCTCCTGGTCATCCATGGCCTGGGGGCCGGGATCCTGCGCAACGAAATCCATAAAAGACTGAGCAGCAAAAAAGAAGTGAAATATTTTGAGGACGCCAACAAAGAGCGTTTTGGTTTTGGTTCAACAGCTATTTATTTCTAACTTCAACGCTGGCTTGGTCTAATTTTTCTTCTTTTTAATTGCACATTTTCTATAATTATTTTACGATCGGATTGAGTTATTCATATTTTTGCATCATAATTAATTAATCATATGGAATTTAATTTTAATGAATTCATGGAGCGCTATGCCGAAGAAATCGGTGGGCAGTTTTCAGAATACGATCATTCAAAGTCGGTGATCATCGTGCCTTTGGAAGAAAATAGGTTCCAAGCAGTTTTGGGGGTCATAAAATACAATGAGAAGTTCAAAAAAATGGGTATTGAATTTTCGTCAAAAGTCTGCCCGTATTCAGATGATATAGATTGTAAGCAGCTCGTATTGGAAAATGCAAAGACTTGCTATGCTAAGTTTGTGATCGTAGATGATTTTGTAAAAGTGGAGGGTTCTACCTTTGTAGAAACTACATTGCAGGAAGGCATGAAAGAAATTATCCGTGAAGTAGCTCAGTTGGCGGATGAGTGGGAGCTCAAACTCACAGGTCTGGATGTGAACTAAAGGTTTTGAAGACCTCCGATGTAACTCAAACAGAAAAAAAGCAAGGAACTGTTTGAGTTTTTTTATGACTCAGCGCGTTGCAATTCGTATTTTAATAAAGTAATAATAAAGTAAGATTGATGGTGACATGCGTGATCCATTCATAACAGTGATTTAAAAGGAACAATATCATAATAGTGCAAAAGGTCTTATCGCTCTCTGCTTTGTAGGGAGAGGAAAGTCCGGACAACAAAGAGCACCGTACTTCTTAATGGGAAGGCTCCGGGGTGCATGCCCTGGAGACAGCTAGTGCCACAGAAAACAAACCGCCCTAAACAGACCGCCGCAAGGTGAACTGCCACGGGTAAGGGTGAAAAGGCGGGGTAAGAGCCCACCGTGCTGTTGGTGACAACAGTAGCCTGGCAAACCTTACGGGTTGAAAGATCAAATAGGTTTTATTTTTCTAAATGAAAATGGGCTGCTCGCTCATGGCTTAATCGCCGGTAAAACGGGTAGATCGAACGAGCCACATGGTGACATGCGGCCCAGATAATGATAAGATCACAGGATGGTTGCCGCAAGGCAGACATGCTGTGAACAGAATCCGGCTTATACTTTTGCACTATTTTTTTCTTTTGTTGCTGTACAATCCCCCCCCCGTGAGCCAGTCAAAGCCATCGTTAGGTCGGGCGCAGTAACTAATTCGCTTTCGGAAATTATAAATCGACCCTTTTCCATTGATTTACAGTGAAATAACAAATACTTTCCCCTTGCCTGGACTCAACATCAAAAACAAAGCTTGAAAACGGCATATTCATTTCTATAAAAAACCCACAGAACCCTTATTTTTACCTTTGTTTTCCGGGGCAGATACGCTGTGACCTGCAAAACCAGAAATCGAAAACAATTATATACCAATACATTATGCCCAAAATACTGATCATAGACGACGAAAAAAGCATCAGGAACACCCTGCGGGAAATCCTTGAATATGAAAAATATGAGGTAGAAGAAGCCACAGATGGTGAAGATGGCATAGATAAAATCTCCAATGCCAAATATGATCTGGCGCTTTGTGATATTAAAATGCCCAAAATGGATGGCATTGAAGTACTCGAAAAAGCACAGAAAGTAAATCCAGAACTGCCCTTTATTATGATATCTGCGCATGGTTCTATCGAGACTGCAGTCGATGCCGTAAAAAAGGGCGCGTATGATTTTATTCAAAAACCGCCAGACCTCAACCGCCTGCTGATCACGGTACGCAATGCGCTGGACAAATCGTCGCTGGTGACAGAAACCAAAACATTAAAAAAGAAAATATCCAGGTCTTGGGATATCGTCGGCGAATCGGAGCCTGTCAAAGAGGTGAAAGAAGCCATAGCCAAAGTAGCACCAACTGATGCTCGAGTAATGATAACCGGTGAAAACGGCACTGGGAAAGAGTTGGTGGCCCGCTGGCTTCATATGGAAAGCAGCCGCTCCACCCAACCATTTGTGGAAGTAAACTGTGCCGCCATCCCTTCGGAGTTGATCGAAAGCGAATTATTTGGTCATGAAAAGGGCTCCTTTACCTCGGCAGTAAAACAAAGGATTGGTAAATTTGAACAAGCGGACAATGGCACCATCTTTTTGGATGAAATTGGCGACATGAGCCTATCTGCTCAAGCCAAAGTACTCAGGGCATTGCAAGAAAACAAAATCACCAGAGTGGGGGGAGACAAAGACATAAAAGTGAATGTTCGTGTGGTTGCTGCCACCAACAAGGATCTGAAGCAAGAAATCCAGGAGAAAAAATTCAGAGAGGATTTGTACCACCGACTCAGCGTTATACTGATTCATGTGCCGCCTTTGCGCAAACGCAAAGACGATATCCCACTGCTGATCGATAAATTTTTGGAAGACATTGCCGCAGAATACGGCACAAAAAGAAAAAGCATCGATGAAGATGCTATAGCACTGCTCAAATCTTTTGAATGGACCGGCAACATCCGTGAATTGAGAAATGTGACAGAAAGACTGGTGATCATGAGCGGTGAAAAAATCACTGCTGAGTCAGTAAAGAAATATTGTTAGATGCATGCACACCCCGGATAACGGCCGGCTTGCTTAGCTCGGCTTGTCTGTTTTCTCTGTCTTTTTGATGGTATCCTTGGTGTAGGTAGGACATGTCCTCTGCGTACAAGCAAATGTTCCAAATAATAAAAGGGCAACCACGGCTATTTTAATCTTCATTTCTCACCTGTTTATAGATCACTAATGATACAAATATATAGTCGTACATTAAAATAAAAAAGAGGATGTAATGTTTTGAATAAGACTGGCCAAAGTCGATAATTATCTGATCTATTTTCACTTACAAATCGGGACGCATCCTTCAAATCCTTTACATTCACATAACATAGCGCCTATTTTGGCGTAAACGCCTTGCAATTACGATATCAATAAGTTGCATCCGCGCAAATCGGAATTGTCCATTCTGCCCAGCACTTTAAATCCGTCCTGCTCCGCCACCCCAATATCTTCTGTTTCAATAAAGGCACAAGAGTGTGCATTGGCCAGGTCTATCACATTTATGCCTCCGGTTTTGCCCTCTTTTACATATGAAAACGGATCGTACATATCCCTTATTTTCACTTTCATCCATTCAGGACTTTTAAAGAGGTCCTCATTCCCCAGGTAGGCTTGCGACAGCAATTCGGTCATTCCGTATTCAGAATACACCCTTGGCGTATTAAAAGCCGACTTTAAAATGCCATGCAAGGCCTCCCGGGTCAGTTCTTCACCCCTGCCCTTCATTCCCCCAGTTTCGATGATGTGTACGTTGCCAATATCTATAGGATGGTTTTTGGCCATATCGAGCAATGCGAAAGTTACGCCAAAGAGATATACAGGCACATCAGAGCCTCGCAGTGATTCCAGTTTTTTGGCCAGCTCGTCCTGATGGTGAAGGTAAAACCCCGACAGCCTGTGTTTCGACATCGCTATAAAGTGGTTTACCATGTACACCAAAGATGAATTTCCACGCTCCAAATAAGACGGCAACAATCCAATAACTACCGAACCTTGCAATTGGCCAAAGAAATCTGTAAAAATCGATGCACTGACCCGGGTATAGAACGACAGATCATGGATGTAATGTTTGCTGGTGACACCGGTGGTACCACTACTCTCAAATACATGGGCATGGGCAGCAGCTTCGGTAGTGACCTGGTGGTGTTTAAAAAATTGAATGGGCAAAAAAGGCACCTGATCTAAATGCTGAATATTAAAAGGATTGATACCCAGATACCGGATGTACTCGCGGTAAATATGGTTGTTGGCTGATTGATACAAAAATAATCGAAGAGCGTGATCATCAAAGTTTTGTTTGTTGATTTGAAATACGTTAGTTTGAAAACTATTTAATGATGTCACGCGTTTTTAGAATGTATTTTCAACAACAAAGATAAAGGTCAATTGAAATGGTAAAAAATCCATTATGGTTTTTGTTGGCATTTATGGGTTTAATTTCCTGCCACGAGAAACCTACCCTTCCGTTCACACCAAAAATTTCTATTGGTGAGTTCTACTTTAGACAAATTGCAAATGAAACCAGGGATTCTATCGTATTAAAAATAAATTTTGAAGATGGGGATGGAGATCTGGGTTTGGGTGCTGAAGAAACGCAGTTTCCGTTTCAAATTCTGGATTTTGTCATCACCAATGGTGATACACTGCGCTATGGTGACAATGATACACTACCCCCATACAATTGCATCGATTATGAAATATTTAAAGATGGAATATTCATCGATGGCAAATTTGTGGTCACCAAAGTAGATACCATGTATGTGATCAAAAACCCCAACCACTTCAACTTTTTTCTGACCTTTATGATAAAGCAGCCTGACGGTTCCTTTAGGGCATTTGACCCTGCTATAGAAAGAAATTGCGCTCCTCCTTACCACGGTCGGTTTTTTATCCTAAACTCTACTGGCGATGATAGACCCCTTACCGGCGAGCTCCAATACGCTTTTACATCCGGTTTCCGCTTACTTTTCAGAAATAATATTATAAAACTCCGGGTCATGATTCAGGACAGGGCTTTGAACAAAAGTAACATAGTGGAAACAGAAGAATTCAACATCAATGACATAATCAGAGATGCTATTTGATGTGTAGCATTTTCCGATGTGGCCACAATAAAAAGCACCTGGAAATCCAGGTGCTTTTTTATTGTCATCGTGCCATTTAGTATAAAAGGTTCAACGATCAGTTTTCTTTCCGGCTACTGTAACGAGAAAGTTACAAACAAGTCGATTGCGAAGCCTTCTATAGAAACCTGCAATAGACCCAGATCATTTGCATCCTTGGCAGTAAACTGGTATTTGACAGGATCTATGGTAATACCAAACATCACATCATAAGGATCAACATCGGATCCTGATTTTTCCGGATCAGCATCAAGCAACACCAGTTCGTATGTTTCGCTATTCAATTCCATGCCCTGGCCCTGCGGAAAATCCCACTCAAGCGGAAAATCAGCGGGGCTGAGGTTTTGAACGGTATCAGTAAATAACCAATTGTCAAGGTCATCACTCTGTGCTCCAAATACAAAAACAAGGTCCGGGCCGGTCTCGTCATCATCCCAGGGCACAAACTCTGTTTCGCTAATATAATTTACAAAACTAATGTTAGTGACAGTAAAACCCACCAGCACTCTCCGCTTTACTTTTATAGATTTGATTTCGCTACTTTTCTGACCATCGTCTGTATAAGCGGTCAGGGTTACATCGTAATCACCGGCATCTGCATAAATGTGACTTGGTGCCGCGATCAATGAATCTTTGGTTCCATCACCGTAATCCCATACATAGGCAGATGCATTGCTACTTTTATTGATGAATTGGACAGCAATCCCTTTTTCGAGCGTGCCTTCATTTAGCACGTCGAAACTGGCCATTGACAGAGGCAAAGGGTCACTTTCGTTACAGGACGACAGCAATACGGTGCAGCCAAACAACAATACACTGAAAATGTGCGTAATTGATTTTCTCATAGGTTCGTACTTTAAGGTGGAATTTTTAACCGAAACTTTAAATTATCATTTTTTTCACATTTTGGTCATTTCTGCCGATAAATATATCTATTGTCCGTATGGAGTCATTTCATGATTTCTCCAACTATTCGACGGCGAATTAACTTTTGACTAAGGGAAGCTTGCGTTACCTGGAATTGATCAATTTATCGAAAAGCGGTATGTTGTTCCCGGAAAGTTGACCGATTTGGCAAATAGTGCTAAAGGACTATAATTCAATCCCGGGTCATGACCTATGCTCTGTGAAAATTAAAAAACAAAAAAAATCAAAACTGAAAAACCAAATGCTCAAAAGCCGCTTGAACTTTGAATTTATTGAAATCGCGATTTATTTCAGATTGGTCACCTGAGATTTGGGATGTATAATTTGTACATAAGGCGACTGCACAGACAGGGTGTAATTATGGATGGAGCCATAAAGTTGGTATGTTTCAATTGGTGCAACAGTGCCTTCGCCTAAAACCACCTCAGGCTGGCGCATTCTTTCAATAAAAAAGCCCGAAATATAATCTTCGGGCTTTGAAAATGAGGAATAATGAGTTCTAATCTCTGTCGCGGTAGCACTTTCGTCCACTCACGCAAAGCCGCGGATCTACCGGGCCATTGTCGGGCCCTCCGGCGCCCATGGATTTGACGCACCAATAAATGGTGTTGGCGTCATCGTACGTGTACCAGTCGTCATTGCCTCCTTCGAGGGTACCGAATGGATTTTTGGCCTTTAAAAAACGGCAGAATTTGGTCTCTAGTGGAGTTACTCTTTTCATAATCATACAGTTTTTAAGATGGCTCGTTTTGCAATGGCCTTAAATATGGGCACCTTATAGGCATTGTGTGCTAAGGGAGTTGCACCAACCATGGTAGCTTCACCGACTGATGTAGCCAGCGCTTCATCTATCACTTTGCCCTGTAGCATTTGGGCCGCTTCTTTGGCTTTTATCGGCACTGGTGCCGCAGCTCCCAGCACAATTTCAGCTTTTTTACATTTCGATCCATCCATTTCCAGAACCACCGCCACATCGGCAATGGCCCAGTCGTGCGATTCGCGTGCGCCCTGTTTGATATAATAGCTCTTAACAGATTGCTTTACCGGAGGGATTATTACACCGGTTATCAACTCTCCCGCCTGCAATATCGATTCGTTGCGACTGTTAACTTCAGGAAGAACGAAAAATTGCTCCAAATCCATTTCCTTTTCTTTGCCATCTGCCGCAGTAATTTGCACCCTGGCATCGAAAGCCAATAAGGCAGTAGAAACCGAAGAAGAGTGCACGCTGGCACAGGTTTCGTTTTAAATATTGCATGAAACTCGTTTTCGCCTTGCTGAGCATAGCAAGTACCTGAACCTTTGCGATAACATTCGTGCTCTAATGAACGGAAATACCAGCAACGAGTGCGTTGGGCAAGGTTGCCGCCCAATGTGGCGCTATTTCTTAACTGAGGCGTACCAGCATGTGCCACAGCCAAATGCAAAGCCAGGTATTTTTCTTTAATCAACGGATGGCTTTCGAGCTTGTCCAGGGTGACATTTGCTCCGATTTTCAAACCTGCCTTTTCGTCATAGCTGATCTGATCCATTCCGGGTATTTTTTTTATACTTACCAGCGTGGACGGCGCCACGAGGCCTTCCTTCATCAAATCGAGCAAATCTATACCCCCGGCCTTGAATACGACCGAATTATCTTTTGGAGGTCTTGCGAGAATATCTGAAGCGGTGGCATTGACTGATTGGATGGCATCAGTCACTGATTTTGCTTCGTACCAACTGAATTTATTCATGGTTCTGGATTTAAACTTTATTTAGCGCTTTGAGAATTCTGGCAGGAGTCATTGGAATTTCAAAGATCCTCACTCCTATCGCATTGTAAACAGCATTGGCTATGGCTACAGCCGTAGCTATGTTGGCCGGTTCTCCGATTCCATAAGCATCGGTAGAAGAAGTACCGGAATAATCTTCGATTACAATTGTTTCGATCTGCGGAATTTCCATGGAAAATGGCATTTTGTATTGATCTACATTGGCATTCATCATAAATCCTGTAGGCTTATCCATGACCCGGTATTCGTACAGCGCATACGACATGCCCTGTATCACGCCCCCGTTGATCTGGCTCTCTACCTGAGCAAGATTGAGCGGACGACCACAGCTATGTGCCGCCACGATCTTCTCCACCTTTACGAAACCCGTTTCGGTATCGACGCTAACTTCGGCAAACTGCACGGAACCCAGATCGCCATAAGCCAATCCCCAGGGCTGTTGAAATCCACCATAATCATCGGATCTGGAAGCGGTGGCTATGATCTGACTGGTACGCATTCCCTTTAGGGCTTCTTTGAAGGAAGTGTTTTAGATGCATCTGTTTTATCAAATATTTTAGCATCCTCTATCACCAAATTGGCAGCATCGGCTTTCAGTTGCAGAGCTACCTGCTGGAGCAACTCCTGTTTGGCTTTGTATGCTGCATTTCGGGCTGGCGGGGTGATTGAACCGGTGGCCACGCTACCTCCCGAACCCGGGCCGGTGGGAAAATATGTATCGCCGATAAGTACGGTAACATATTCCATAGGCACACCCAATTCTTCCGCCACTACCTGAGCCATGATGGTTTTGGTACCGGTGCCAATATCCTGCACGCTAGACCTTATCTCTATGGCACCGCCCTTTATCAATCGCACTTCAGCGGTAGAATCAAGTGTGACAAAACGCGGCCAGGTGGACTGTGCCATACCCATCCCTCGTTTTATGGTGCCTGTGTCGGCTGCTGCTGGTTTCCTTCGCGACCAGCCAAATTTTTCGGCGCCTTTCTGCCTTTCCAATTTTCTGATCTCGCTCTTGTCGATGATATCCCGATACGCCAGGGGATCCATACCTAATTTTTCAGCCAGTTCATCGATAGCCTGTTCTACGCCATAGGCTCCCTGCACATTGCCCGGCGCTCGCCATGCAGCACCCGGCCCGGCATTGGTGTACACATCATATTGTTCGGTTGAAAATTGGGGCATTCGTACAAAATCTGAGCGATACGACCCACACCGGCTCCAAGAGCCACGCCGGCAGTGCCATGCGATTTTTGCTGAATGGCGGTAAGTTTACCATCCTTTTTTGCTCC